>JAHBVV010000006.1 GCA_019637335.1 Candidatus Hydrogenedentota bacterium
CTTTCGGCACCCGAGAGCTTGACAGAATCTCCCCTACGGTTGAAACACATCCACTGGCTGTATCTCAACGGTCGCAACCTCGCGAAACTGCAACGCGGTTTTCACATACCGGTCCCGCATCGGAAGAACCCGCGCAGAACCTCCACTGGTAAAAAAGGCGGGGTCTTCGAAGGTCAGGAGCGCCCTGTTCCCGTCCAGTTTTACATCGACAAGCCGGAAACGCTTGCTTTGGTATTCCCGGGCAGTCGGACTCTCGGTCTGTCCCGCCTCCCCGATGACTTCGGCGTGAAGGAGGTTCAACGTGTCCCGCAGGGGAAATTTCGAAGGTGGCAGATCGGCCAATACGAAGGCGTTCGCCTCATAGTTTCGCAGTTCCGGGTCGGCTTCGTAGTCTTTGTAAAACAGCTTGACCTTCGTTGGAAGCAACGTCCTTTCAACCGGGCTCGGAGCGCTATCTTCCGCAACGTTGCGAGGCTCCATAGTACCGGCTTCAATTTGACCGACACCTTCGACTACGTGGAGAGACAATGCATCAGACCCGGCAGGGGGCTCACGCTGCTCCCGACCACACCCAGCAATAAAAATCAACGCTACGCAGTAGACCGCCTGTGCTTTCATGAATGCCTCCAATAACCACCACGCTTTTTCGCAACGGAAGGGCCGGTATACCGAAAATTCCGAAACACGTCTTGATGATAACGTTTGCCTTGGGCCCATAACCAATCGGAAAAATCCAGAGAAAAACGCACCCCTCGTAATCAGATACCGTGTAGTAAAGGGTTCTGCATTGGACTGCACAAGCTTGCGCTCTCCCCCAGCGAGCTTGCTCGCGGCGGCGGGTGGTGCTGTCGGGCATGGGAGCAAGCTCCCGCAGTAAAGGCGGTGGCAAGCCAATGCCCATCAATGCCCGGTCGGGCGCTTTTCGGGCGCCTGCTTAAGCGCTTGCAAGGCCTCTGTCTGCCGAGCGGCGCCAGCAGGCCAATTTCCTCTCCACCTTCATGTCCCTGGTCTCTTCGTAGATACGCAGGGATCCCCGATCCATCATTTCTATGCAATCGAAGGGCTTTGCTTCACTCTTCATAATGTACCACTTCCTGAGGGCTGTGGATCGCGAACGGCCCAATGCCGCGCGCTGCGCGGTTCTTCCGGGACGATTGCTGAAACACGTACATTGAATCCGGTATAGGACCGCGCACTGGGAAAGCCGTGGCTCGCCGCGAGGCAAGTTTTGTTGGCGAAACCGTAATTCTTTAGCCGTCTGAAGTAGTCGCCCTCGTCGCATGTAACGGTGGCGACTAACGGTGATCGAAAACCGTCATCTCCACGAAAGTGGAGATCCAGAGACTATGCAACGTTAACCTCGCAAACCCTCTGGATTCCCGCCTTCGCGGGAATGACGAATACATCCAGTGTGACTAAAGCATTTCGTATCGGCGAACGCCTTACTTCAGACGGCTAAAGTATAAGGCTCATCCGGTTTGAAGGTACATCGGCAACGATGGCGGCAAATAGGAGTAGTTTGCTCGGTTCTCTTTTCCGGGCGGCGATGCTATATGCGAATACAAGATTCCTTGGGCCTGGTCTGTAGCGCAGACGGTATATTCGGCAGCAGAACTGGATGCCAGCGCACGCTTTCGGCCCGAAGGGCCAATGCAGTTTTCAGCCCCGGGCAACGCCCGGGGTTTGAGTGGTGTGTTTCTTATACGCCCTGAAAGGGCAGCGCAGTCGAATTTCAGAAACGCTGGGCTGGCTCACCACTGCGCTGCCCTTTCAGGGCGTGGAAGGTGGTGTCCCCGTGTTCCCTGGGCGCTGCCCAGGGCTGGGAGCTGCACTGGCCCTTCGGGCCGAAAGACCAGAGGAATCGATTTCGCCAACAGAGGCTCTTACCGGCATACATTGACGGTTCCGGATAAATCGGGCACGGAGAAACGCCTGTGAATTGTCCCGTACGCTCAAACCGGATGAACCAAGTATAACGCGAAACCGAGTCTAATGCCTGACCTGATGCATAGCACAATATTCCCAAAGGTCCGCCCCCCAGCGGAATTCGACCGCCACGCCGGCTCTGGGCGGCGCATTTGCAGGGCGCGGAGACCTCCCCGCGCAAATCTCGTTTACAGCTTCTCCAGCCGGATATTCCGGAAGTGGATTTCTCCACCCTCGGATTGCAGACCAATCGGGCCGGAGCGCACGTCAAGCCCTTGAGCCTCGTTGACGCGTTTGCCGTTCACGGACAGTTCCATCGACGGGCCGCGCACCACGATTTCGTAGTGGTTCCATTCGCCGGGCGCGTTTTCCGCGTCCTCAGTCTTGCGGACGCCCTTGAAGTCGCCCAGCGGATCGTGCCCCACCACGGCGGTGGAACGCGCTTCGTCGCCGGTGACGGCGGCGCCGTAGAAAGCCCAGATGTCCCCGGCGCTTCCGTGCCGCAACTGCGCCTCTACGCACTGCGGAAGGAAAGACACGGCTTCTCCGTTGATGCGCAGCAGCACGCCGCTGTTGCCCGGTTCCTGGCCCGGCGCCCATCGCCAGTCAAGCGTCAGCCGGAAATCCTGGTACGAAGCGTCGGTGTGGAGGTAGCCCATCGGCGTCCCTGTGCAGATCAGGACCCCGTCCTTTACGGACCACACGTCCTCCCTGGCCACCGCATCATCCACCAGAACATGCGACCAGCCGTCCAGGTTTTCCCCGTTAAACAGGTCGATGATCTCACCGGACTCCCCTGGCGGGGTGTTCCCGGGTGCGAAAACGAGGACGGCGAGCGCGAATATGGCAAGGGTAAGCATACGCATGGTGGGACCTCCTGGATCCATGGGTCGTATCGGGCCTCGAAATCCCCCAAAGAACAACGAGGCCCGCGCGGGAGGCGCTTCGCGGGACGGCCCCGGCGATACCAACGCGCCACCCGTCCTCGCTATATCCTATACCTTCCCGCCGCGTATTGCCAGTGCCGAACAGGGCAATCGCATTTAGACCCGATCATGGCGTTTGGGCGTAAGCTTGAATTGATTTGGCGCCTTGGATCAATGAACGCGAGCCTGTTGGAGCGCCGGCATCTCTGGCAAGGTCAGGGATTCGCCGTAGGCGAAATGCCAGCGCTCCAACACGCATCCTTTTTTGCATTCCAGGTAGTTCGTATGGCGCAGGGCTCCGACAGTAAGTTTGAATGCGATTGCACTGCAGCAACGAATCCGTGCTGCATGGCTTCGGTGAAATTCGTTGGACCCGGGTTGAGGTCCGGCGCATACCGATGTTGAATTCGCCGGGCTACAGGGCCATGCTGCAGGGGCGAAGCGAAGCCGTTCGACCGACAGGAATCCATCATGCCCGACGATATCCACCGCATGCGCCGCCCGGCCGACACCCTCACCCGCCGCGATTTCGCGCGTACCGCCGCCGGGGCGCTGGCCTTTGGCGCGCTCACTTCGCCCCGGGGAATCGCGGAAGAACCGGCGCCGCGCCAGTTTCGCCTGTGGGCCATGTCGGACCCGCACGTCGGAACCGACCTGAAACACAACCGGGAAAGCCTGGCGGAGGCCATCGCCCAGAGCGAGGGACGCGGCCCGGGGCCCGGTTTTGCGTGGGACATTGCGGTATGCCTGGGCGATTTCTCGGGGAACCAGGGCGCGCCACAGGACGAGGAGGGCGAGGAAGTGGTGCGCCAGTTCGGCGCCCTGCGGGATCACCGGCGCGAACAGATCTACGGGCTCGCGGGCAACCACGACGCCACCTTCGCGCATGAGGAGACCCAGTGGTGGTTTCGAAAATGGATCGACCCCACAGGCGAACATACCGCCCACTCCGGGGTGGATCCGGAAAAACGCCCCTACGCGGTCGAGGGGACGTGGGAGCGCTACGCGTTTCGCGTGGGCAACCTGCTCTTTCTCATGATGAGCGATCGCAATGACGTGGGGCCGCCTGTCGGCCGCGGAGAGCGCGGGGGCTACCCGGCCGGCGCCGTGACCTCCGAAACCTTTGCCTGGTGGAAGGCGCAGGTCGAGGCCAATCCCGACGCGATCATCGTCTCCGCCCACCACCACATGCTCAAGGAGACCACCGTGGCCTCGGGCCCCTGGGAGGGCTTCGTGAAGGACGAAGCGGGCAACTGGAAATCCAATATCCACGGCTACTACCCCGAAGGCGGGCCGATGGGCGCATCCTACCTCTACTGGCTCGACGATCAGCCCGATGCGCAGGCCTTCGAGCGCTACCTTGCCGAGCACCCGGGCGCCATCGGCCTCTGGTTGGGCGGACACTCCCACCTCGGCCCGGACGAGCGCATCAACGGGCGCTCCCACATCGAACAGAAATGGGGCGTCCACTTCGCCAATGTGTCCGCCCTCACGAAACACCACGTCGGACGCCACACGGTCCCCATGAGCCGCCTCCTCACCTTTACCGAAGGCAGCACCCGCGTGCGCGTCCAGTGCTACCTGCACACGGACCAATACCAGCCTGTAGGGTGGTACGATGCGGCGGAGCGTGTGCTGGAATTGAACCGGCCCTTTACGTTCGGCTGAAACCGCGCTCCGCTCATGATCCCGGCCCCTGGAGGAACGAAGTCAGGTAGATCGTAGCAAAAAGAAAGACCGCCAGGATCGCCCAGAACCACAGGCTCAGATGGGTCTGTCCCGGGCGCGCGCTGAAGTCAAACACGAAATGGAAGACGGCCGGCATCAAATAGAGCGCCGGCAACAGGAACGGGGTGAACACGAGCGTCAGGGCGCCGGTACCCACCATCATGACCGCGTAAAGCCCCATGAAGGTCCCCTTCCGCATGGTGGCGTCCGGCTCCAGGCGGAAATCGAAATGGCTGGCGATACGGTCCGGCAGGCGCGGCCAGAAATACAGCACCTGCAGCGCCGCCCAGGCAAAGGCCGGGAGCGCCAGCAGAATCACGGTCACAGGGCTGTTCATGCGAAGTCCTCCGCCATCGGGAAAACCGCGCCTCGCGTTCGGGATTGTGCTCCCGCTTCTATTGTACACCGCGCTGCGCCGTTTCATTCAGGGCTGGCGGGGCAATCGCATTTAAACCCGATCGCGGCGTATGGGCGTAAGCTTGAGTTGATTGGGCGCCTTGAATCAAGGAAAGTGAGCAAGCTGGAGCGCCGGCATCTCTGCCGGCAAGGTTAGGGATTCGCCGCAGGCGAAATGCCCGCGCTCCAACACGCGCCCTTTCTAACATTTCAGGTGGTTCGTATGGCGCTCGGTTCCGTCAGAAAGTATAAACGCGATTGCCCCGGGCGGGGTGTAGGCGGTGCGCTTGGGTTGTTCATGGCCCCCGGCGGGAATCAGACATCTATTTGCGGTATGATGGCTGAAGCACAAGAATGTCCCGGAAAATATGAGGTACAGCCGTGAAGATTCTAGCTCTCACCATACTTGCAGCGCTTATCATCGCCTTCACAGCCAGTGCGAAACAGCCCAACATTCTGTTTGTGCTGGCGGATGATACACGCCATGAGTGATGCGCGGGAAGCCCGCGAGCCCGCGGAGAATCGGAAGCCCACACGGCGGAGCGGGGCCATAGGCGCCATCGCCATCGCCCTGTATGCGCCGCAGCTCTGGTATTTCACGATGGACTACCCCTGGAACGACTACCGCATCTACTGGCTGCGCTTCTTCCCGGGATTGCCCGCTTTCGTGCCGGGCGTATTCATCCGCTATCCAAACGAATACGTGTTCGCTATCGCTATCTGGAGCCTTACCGGCGCCGCGGCTACCATTGCCTACATCGTAAGCCAGCGCAGCACCCGCTCGTTCTATATAGCAGTGGGAATCCTCTTCGCCTGGTCGATCGCCAGCGCGGTGGTCGCCCATTTCATGTTTCGCGCGTAACAGGCCGCACAGGAGAGAAGTCTATGTTTCCAGGAAGCACATCCATCCGCTGCCTCATCCTGATTCTCGCTATCGGAGTTCCCGCGGCCGCTACCCGTTCGGAAACGGAATCCCACGTTTTCATTCAGGGCGACACCGTCCGCGTTGCCGTGCCGGACGACGCCGCCGGGATATCGACGCGGGCTCGCGCACTCGACGAACGTCTGGAAGAGTTTGGTCGTGTAGCGATCGCGAACGCGCGCGCCGATTTCGGCCCGTTGCCCGTCGGTTGGTACCGCGTGGAGTTCCTGGCCCATGACAATTCCGTACTCGCACACACCACCGCCGCGGTCCTCGAGCCCTTGACCACTCCCCCGCCGGAGGATACTCCCATTGCGGTGGATATCGCGCTGTCGTGGCTGGGCGCAAAGGATCAGGGCGACTGGGCGCGCTACGCGAGACTTGCGCGGCTTGCGGGCGTTCGCTGGGTGCGGGATCGCATCCACTGGCGCGAAATCCAACCGGAGGATGGCCCCTTTCTGGACCACACGAAGTATGATGACAGCGCCGTCATCCAATCAGCCGAGGATCTTCGGATTCTGCAAGTCTTCCACACGCGTCCGCAGTGGGCGCTGCTGCCCGGAACAGATCCACATCGCCCGCAACTCGACCTGGCGAAGCTATACCGCTTCTGCCAGGGACTGGCCGAGCGCTTCCAGGGCCGGGTACAGGCCTGGGAGCCGTGGAACGAGGGAAACGCGGCCAATTTCGGCGGCCTCACGATGGACGAGTTGTGCAGCCTCCAGAAAGCGGCCTGGCTCGGCTTCAAGGCCGGCGACCCCGATGTTACTGTCTGCTGGAATCCCCTCGGCGGCGTGAACATAAAGAGTCAGACCGAGGTGATCCTCCGCAACGAAACCTGGCCCTACTACGACATCTACAGCATTCATTCCTATGACTGGCCGGAATCCTTCGAGGACCTCTGGATCCACGCGCGCGACGCGGCGAGCGGGCGGCCCATCTGGGTTACCGAGGCGGATCGTGGCATGACCGCGGACCCCGATTCGCCGATCGCAGACTTCACGCCCGAAAACGACCGCCGCAAGGCCGAATTCATCGCGCAATCATATGTGCGCAGCCTCTACAACGGCGCCGCGCGCCATTTCCACTTTATCCTCGGCCCCTACACGGAGGGCGATGGCCGCACGCAATTCGGGCTGCTCCGCGAAGATCTTACGCCGCGGCCGTCCTACGTGGCGCTGGCGGCCCTGGGACGACTACTTGCGGGCGCGACTTGTCTCGGGCGCTATGTCGTGCCGGGCGATCCGAATGTGCACCTCTACGCGTTTCGAGCGAAACCCGGAGGCGAAGCGCGTGATGTCCTCGTCGCCTGGGCGGAGCGCCCCGGGGACTGGCCGGAACGCGGCAAGACGCGCGCGCCCTGGCCCATCGTCGATCCGCTCCGCGTAGAGGCCGCGTATGACTATCTGGGCCGTCCGCTTGAGGCGAAACCACCCTCCGAACTCAGCCCGGTCGCAATGTTTCTTGTGCTCCCAGAAGGGGAATCGCATAAGCTCGCGTTGAGCGAAACACCCCGGACAAATCTGCGCGAGGGCGGCGCCAGCCCAATCGTGCTCCAGTTCAGCGCGCCCGATCATCCGCCCGTCCAGCGCATGATCGGCTGGAGTCCCGAGGCAGCCTACGAATTCGCGCCCTCAACGACCGTGGACGCAACGATTACCGCCTACAACCTCGGCGACCAGCCGGCTGCCGGTACCGTACAATTGAATAACGCGCCGCCGGGCTGGGAGGCGGCCCCACTAGCGTGGGACGTGCAGCTTGATCCGGGACAATCAACATCGCTACCGCTCCGAATCACCCTCCCGCCGGATCCGTCCGCGGCCGGGGGCTGGCTGGACTTCCACGGGGACTTCGGCAACAGCGGGAAACCAAAACTCGCCGTGTGGAATCGAACGCCGCCGAAAAAAGACGCCGGACAATAGCCGATAGCTATCGCCCGGCGTCCTGGTGGTGGAAACGCCAATCACACGGTCTCGGGAATCACCCACGGCTCGCGATAGTTCGCCCGCAGGAGCTTGTTCGCGTCGTCGTTGTCGATGAAACGCTCGTTCGCCGCGTCCCAGTTCAGCTTCTGGTTGCCCAGGCGGTTGGAGAGGTTCGCCAGGTGGCACAGGTTCATTGAAAGATGGCTGTCGGCCACATCGGCGTTCGGCGCCTTCCGTTCGCGGATGCACTGGAAGAAGTGGGCGAAGTGCACCGGGGTCATTTCATCCCACTTATACTGGGAGATGTCCGAGGCCACCGGCTTGGAGGCGTGCGCCTTCGCGTCGCCCTCATACACTTCCCAGCCGCCGCCGTGGCGTCCGAAGAACATGATCCCTTCGGTGCCCAGAACTTCGATCTTCGTCGCGCTGAACTGCCAGTCGGGAAACTTGGTTTTGTCGGGAAGCGAGACGATGCGGTGGTTGTAGGGGCACCAGAACCCGCCCTCGATCATCATCGTGGCCTTGTCAAATTCCAGCGTAGTGAATTGGGTGTCCGGCTGCTCGCGGCCATCGTTGAAGCGGTAGACGCCGCCCGCGCTGAAGACGCTGTTCGGCGCCTTCTTGCCAATAAGCAGCCGCGCAAGGTCCACCTGGTGGATCAGGTCGCCCGTAAGCTCGCCGTTGTAGAAATCCCAGTAGTTCTGGAACCAGCGCCCCGGGCGATACGGCAGCATCGGCGACGGGCCGCACCACAGGTCGTAATCCAGCCCCTCGGGAACCGGCTGCTCCGGCGCGGGCATGTTCGGGCCCCCCGCCTGCATCAGGTAGACCCGCGCAAGCATGATATCGCCCAGTTTCCCGCTGTTGATGTAGTCGAGGGCCGTATGAAGATACGGGCCGCTGCGGGTCTGCATGCCCACCTGGATCAACCGCTCATACTTCCGGCCCGCCGCGATCATCTGCTGGCCGTCCCAGATGCTCATGGAGTGCGGCTTCTCCACATAGACGTCTTTGCCGGCCTGGCACGCCATGATCGTCGCCAGCGCGTGCCACCGGTCCGATGTCGCCACCACGATCGCGTCCACTTCCGGATCGTCGAGCATTTTCCGGAAGTCCTGCACGAATTCGGGACGGTAGTCGTGCCCTTCAATCACAATCTCCGCCGCCGCGCCCGCCGTCCGCGTGTCCGCATCGCAGATATACTTGATGTGGACATCGTCCAGCTTCACCAGGCTCGTCAGCAGGGACCGGCCCCGCCCGCCGAGGCCCATCACGCCGGCGATCACCTTCTCACTCGCCTGCGCGCCCGCGCCCGCGTGCAGCGCCGCGATGCCGGCCGCGGCGCCCAGCGATCCCTTCAGAAAACTCCTGCGCTTCATCATACTCATTGTCATACCTCCTTTAAGACGGCCCTCCGGCGCCGCGTCAGCGGGCGGGGGGCGCGTACAAACCTCGCATTCCCATGGTGGGGCCTTCCTTCATCGGCAGCAGGGTCGCCCCCGAAACCGCGTCGCAGCCCTCCGGCATATCCAGCCACGATCCGCCGCGCACCACCCGGTAGCCGTCGAGCCCCGCGTGGTACGGCGTCGTGTACCAATCGAGCGTCCACTCATTCACGTTCCCCGCCATGTCCCGCGCGCCGTAAGGGCTGCTGTACTCCGCGAAACTGCCCACCGGCGCCAGACTCGCAAAGCCATCGTCGGCGCCGTCGTGGTTGCACCGGAAAACCCCATCCGCATTCGGCGCCTCGTCGCCCCAGGGGAACGCGCGCTCGGGATTCGGGTTCGGTATCGCCTTCGTGTCGTCGCCATCCAGATAGTGCCCGCCACGGTACGCCTTCTCCCATTCGGCCTCGGTGGGGAGACGCAGCCCGCTCCACCGCAAAAACGACAGCGCGTCATACCACGACACATAGCTGACGGGATAGTCTTCTCTGCCGGGCAGCACCGTGTATGCGCCGTCTTCATCACGGAGGAGGCCGGAGCGTTCCTCGTTGGCCATCCGCTCGTGGTAGCCCACGCCATCCGCACGCTCGTTCAGGTAGTCTGCGTACATGGATACGGTCGTTTCATCGCGCGCAATGTAGTATTCCGGAAGATCGGAGGACGGCGCGGAGCGGCCGGATTGATCGCGCCCGGCGCCGGGCAGACTCTTCAGGCTGAAGGTCCCCCCCGGCACGCGCACCAGCCGCAATGCGCGGACGCGCACCTCCACCGTGCCTGGATCGAGGGTGTCCGTCTGGTCGGCGCCCCACCAGATCACCTGCTTCCGCCCACCCGTAGCGACGACGCCCGCGCCGATCCCCTCCAGGCGCTCCGCATTGAGCAGCCGCCACGCTTTCCCTTCCGCGGCGCGCGCCCGGAGAAAGACCCACGCAGGCGCGCTTTCGCTGAGGTCTTCCACATCGAGATCGTACTCGATGATAACTTTCGGTCCCCCGAGTTCCGTGGGTTCGCTCCAAGTCCGGACATTGCTGACCGGCAGCCACGATGCGAACGCCCCCGAACAAAAGCCCATCGCCATCGCCAACACAAGCCCCGTTCCCAATATCCGAACCATGCCAAGCCCTCCGTGGATCCCCAGCCGCCCCCGGGGATCCCCCGGAGACTAACACCAGTGTGCGCCTGCCGGAGGGCAAATTCAAGTGCGCTCGCGGGCATTTCCGCCACGGCGGACCTTCGGCCTGTCCGCGGCAACGTGAACCCACCTCTAAAAATTCACCTTCCCTCCCCACCAGAACCACCTTGAAAAGAAAGTGGCACAGGTCCATGACGCGCCGGAGGCGGGCCTCCCGCCCGTGTTCAGCGGCGCCGGGTTGTGGCGAACAGGAAGGCAGTCTCCGCGCTACACCACCTCCGGGACGGCCCAGGGTTCGCGGTAGGTGCGCTTGACGTACTGGTTTCCGGCGTCTTCGTTGAAAACTTCGGTTTCCGGATTGATGGTCAGGGTCTGTCCGCTTCGGTAGGCGGCGTTGCCGTACATGCAGAGCAGGGTGGACTTGTGCAGAATTTCGATATCCGCGGTCGGTCGCTGGCGCGACCGGATGCAATCGATGAAGTTTGCGATGTGTGCGGTGTTGGAGGCGCTGAAGCGGCCGTGATGGATCTTCGCGGAGTTGCCGTCGGCATCAAAACACTGCCACCCGCCGCCGTGGCGGCTGAAATACATCATCTGCTTCGTGCCGTAGATTTCGATGCGCGTTCCGGAGAAGGGCCACGTGGGCAAGGTGTCCGTATCGCGCACGCTGAGGGCGGTTTTCTGCATATAGGGGGCCCAGTTGCACTGCTCGAAGACCATGGTCAGCCCGTCGTAGTTCCAGATGACGCTGTGGGTGTCGGGGGCCTCCTGGGCGTCGTCGAAGTGGAACAGGCCGCCGGCGGATGAGACGGACCGCGGGTAGTCGCGATCGATCATCCAGCGGGCGACGTCAATCTGGTGTACGCCGTCGTTGATGATATCGCCGCCGGAGTATTCCCAGAGCCAGTGCCAGTGATAATGGAAGTGGGCCTTGTTGAAGGGGCGCATGGGCGCGGGCCCGAGCCACATGTCGTAGTCGACGCCTTCCGGGACTTCACTGTCCTCCGGGCGGCCGATACTGCCGCGCTGTTTGCTGTTGAGGACGCGCACGAAGTGGACATCGCCGAACTCGGCGGAGCGAATGTATTCGAAGGCGGCGTAGGCGTATTCGTTGCTGCGGTTTTGGGCGCCGACCTGGACCACGCGATCGTACTTGCGGGCGGCCTCGATCATCTTCTGGCTCTCCCAGATGCTATGGGCCGTGGGCTTCTCGATGTACATGTCCTTGCCGGCCTGGCACGCGAGGACGGTGGCCAGGGCGTGCCAGTGGTCGGGCAGGGCGCCCACGATGCCATCCACTTCCGGGTCGTCGAGCATGTGCCGGAAGTCCTGCGAGGTTTTCGCGGACTTTCCGGTGATTTCCTCCAGCTTCTTGGCGGCCCCGGCGAGGCGGTTGGCGTCGCAGTCGGTCAGCCACCGAACTTCGACATCGTCGCGCCGGGCGAACTCCTCCAGAAGAAACTGGCCGCGGCCGCCGCAGCCCATGAAGCCGATGATGACGCGTTCGTTGGCGCCGGTGGCGTTTACGGAAACACCCGCGCCAGCGACGGTGGTGGCCACGCCCAGATGCTTGAGGAAGTTTCGGCGGTTCATGAGGGTTCCTCCACGGGGGTTGTACGCGGCGCTAACGGGACAGGGGGCGCATCTCAAAGGGCGCAAACAGCCCGTAGGCCAGGGATTCGTATTCCGATCCGGGTGGTGGTCCGGTATCGGGGGCGGTGCGGAAGTGGCCGGGGCCCGCGAGTCCCGGGGCGTGGTTGCCGTGGTTTGGCCCCATGCTGTTGCGCGGGGTTCCGATGACACGGACGGTGACGCGATTGGCGCCGGGTTGCATCTTGCCCGCAAGATCGAGCCGCCACGGCTGCCGCCAGATGTAGCCGGCGTGCTGGTCATTCACGCGAACTTCGGCGACGCTTCCGTACCAGTTGGGCAGGGAGACGCGGTAGGCGTCGGCCGGCGTTTCGAGTGTGTAGGTCTGGGTGTATTCGACCGCGCAGCCGAGGAAGGGCATGCCCTGCTGGTTCCAGGGGGCGAGGCTCAGGGGTTTCGCGGCCGCGATCTGGAAGCCGGCATCCGCGGCTTCGAGCGCGAAGTTGCCGATAATATAGATTGCGGCGATCTCGTGGAACATCGTGAAGGGGCGAGCCACCAGTGTCAGCGTGTTTTCGCCTTCCCGGACGGCCTGGCTGATATCCAGAATGCCGAAGGACCGGTCGAACCACCAGAGCCCGGGCGTGGCGGCGACGGGCTGGCCGTTGCAGGTGATCGTGAAGAGGTCCGGCCGCTCCACCACGGCGCTGAGGGATTCAACCGGCGCGCCCTGAACGGTGAAGCGGTAGGTCGCGGTGAAACCGCTTTCCTCGGGGAAGGTCTGGCTGACCAGGTTGTCCTTGAATTGTACGGCGTGATCCCAGGGGTTGTGATCCAGGCCGTGCTTCTGGAAGGCGAACTCCGCGGCGCGGTGGTAGTAGACCTTCTCCAGGGTCTCGCCGCCCGCCGTGACGTCGAGGAAATCGAGGACCAGCACGTTGGGAACGTCCCGGTGGACTTCCGTGGGACCGGACGGCGCGATGGGTTCGCCCGGCGCCGGTTCAGGGTCGGGATCAATCGCCGGGGCGCCATCGCGCCACTCCAGCAGGAGGCTGCCGGCGGGCGGCAGCTCGAAGGGGATCTCCCCCACGCCGCTGGCGTGCGGGGTGATCGCGCCGGTCTCCGGATCCCAGCGGTACACGGGCTTGCCGGTGTGGGCGATCCGGCCGCGCGACGGATGCGTGAGGCTGGTGTTCACCAGGAAGAGCAACTCGCCGTCGTCGAAGCGGCGGCGGTGGTGGTAGAGGATGCCCTCGTCATTGGCCTCGCGGTGGACGGCCATACCGGTCGCGGCGGTGCGAACTTGAAGGGCCTCGCGAAGCGCATCCGGCGCTGCGAACTGCCAGGATGCCTCGTTGGCGAGTTTCTGGCCCCAGTTCATGGGGGCGCCGTCGGCCCGGGTCGTGTTGGGATCCATACAGGCGTACACGAGGCCTCCCTGCCGGACATACTCCGAAAGGAGCGCCACGGTGGGGCTGTTGAGGTTCTCCAGGAGCGGCGGCAGCACGACGGCGGAATAGGAACGTTCACCCACGACGAAACGCCCGCCCTCGATCTTGCCGTGATCCTCGATGATGTCTTCCGAGCCGATGTCGAACTCCACCTGGGCCTGCGCCAGATCCACCACGAGCGCCTGAAACGCGTCACCCAGGGCCTTGCGCGGGTCCGCGGGTTCGCCCTGGTACATCCAGGCGGTGGTGGTGGGTTGGATGATCAGAATCTCATTGACCTGCCGCCCGCTCGACAGCGCCGCCGAGAGGCGCGTGAAGTAGGCCGCCGGGACGTGGTACGCCTCCCACCAGGGGCTGTGGTAGGAGAAGGATGGCGGGTAATCCGCCTTCCGCGCGCCGCGCATGGAGATCCGCGACAGGTGCTCGTTCATGGTGTTGACGCCGAGGACGTAGAGCCAGTCGCCGATACGCTTCATGTCTTCGAGGCGGGTTTCCCAGCCCGCGCCGCCATAGGCCTCGCAGAGGGTTCGTTTCCTGCCGAGCTGGTTCGCCACGCTGGCGAGCTCGATCACCGCCCGGGTGTTTCCAAACTGGGCGCGCACATCCTCGCTGTACTGGTTGAAGAGCGTGTCGATGGCCGGGCGCTGGTGCCATGCGTACATGGCCATGTTGTCCGGCACGGTGGTGCAATTGGGCCACTCGTGTTCCCAGTAGTGGCCGGTAAAATCGAGCCCCCTGGCCTCGCAGTATTCGAACACGGGCCGGGCCCAGCGCTCGACGAAGAGGTCGTTCAGCGTGTGGTAGTAGTTGTGGCGGACGCGCTTCCAGTCGCCGACAGGCTGCGAAAGGCTGGCCAGGTGTTCGCGCAGGTCGTAGCCCCAGCGCCGCTGGAAGACCTCGGGGAGATCGGGCGTCCAGTGGAACTGGCCGGCGGGGCGGAGGTGCGGCTCGTCCGTGAAGACGCCGGGGAGGCGCTTGCCAAAGTGCTGGCCGAGCTCGCGCTCGTAGGCGCCCATGGTGATTTCGAGGAACTTCTCGGTGACGCCGGGGCGCAGGAGATCGACGTACCACCAGCCGCCGTACCAGGGCGATTCCTTCGCCAGCTCAATGCGGACGGTGGTATAGGCGCCTTCGGGCAGCGACGCGCCGTTCTTGACCTGATCCGTGACGCGGACGCACGCGTCGCCGGCGGTGTCGTGGACGTCAAGGATATCGTCGGACCAGGCGGGCGGCGAAGACGCCGACTCCATGCGCAGGCCCTGCCCGCGCGATTCGGGCATGGCCTCGGGCACGTAACCGCCCGCGAACCCCGATGGATAGGAGTTCTCGTCGTAGATCCAGATATTCATATCCAGTTCTTCGGCGGTTTCGAGGGACTTTTTCCAGAGCCGGAACCAGTCGTCCGAGAGGTAGGTGGTCATGAGGCCGGGCCGCGGGTGCACGAAGGCCTGTTTGACCTTCTGGGTCGCCAGATCGTGGAGCGTGGCGACGATCTGTTCCTCGGTGAGGTCGTCGTTCCAGACCCAGAGCGGGCCGGAGGCGAACTCGCGCGGCGGGTCCGCGAATTGCTCGCGCGGGCGGTCGAGGCTTTCGGCCATGGCGAGTCCGGTTCCGAGGGTGGACAGCGAGAGCATAATGGATACCGTGCGTCGATGCATCGTGGCATCCCCCTTCTAGCGAACAATCCCCCGACTGTTCGCAGGGCTCATTGTAGCACGGCGGACGGATTTCGCCAAGCGGGGCGTGAGGGCGGCGGGCGTGGGGCTGAAGCGGGCGGATGGTGTAGAATCGAACGTGGCGGGTGGATTTTCTGGTGGAGGTGGCCGTTGAACGTCCATTGGAGTCCGACTGATGCGTGATTACCACATCAATATATTCTACTCGGAGGAGGACGGGGGCTACATCGCCGATCTTCCCGACCTGGAATGCTGTTCAGCGTTCGGCGCAACGGCGGAGGAGGCGTTGCGCGAGGTGCAACGTGCAAAGTCGCTGTGGCTGGATGCGGCGCGGGCGGAAGGAAAGCCGATTCCCGCGCCTTCGTATCGGCCTGTGATTTATCAGTCTGTTGGGGGGTAGGCCAATCTTGGGGGCACAGGGGCTGATGGCGCGCTGCGCCACCGATAAAGGATGAAACACGGCCGCTGACTGTTGGCGCAATTCTGCAGTCACGCACGCTCAAGCCTTCGCGGCGGAGCCGCGGAGCTTGAACGTCGGAGATCCGCCGCAGGAGGATGGCGCCCGTGGCTTGCTTTGAAATCTCGGAGCAGCCGCTTATGACGCGTTGCGTCACCCGCTAAGGATGAAAATGGACGGCGGCTTCGCCGCCTGGCAGGCGGGGACGCCTGCGCTCCCAGCCTTTGCCGCTTCATTGTTTGAGAAACTGTAATCTGGTTTGTATGAGGCAGTTGTGGTGATGCTGAGGCGCTTTTTTTCGGAGCAGGCGCCCGCGATTCCGGGGTGATCGCGGCGCTTGCGCGGCCGGGGTGGGTCCTGTCGCGGTTGTCAGTCCCCCCCTACCCTTTCGTGGCGTCGGCGAGGGTCTTTACGAAGGCGCCGACTTTTTCGGCGGTTTCGGGCGCGTCGCCGAGCTGGCCGATCATGCGGACGATGGCGCTGCCGACGACGACGCCGCGGGCCATGCCGGCGACTTTTCGGGCCTGGTCGGGCGTGGAGATGCCGAAACCGACGGCGACGGGGGTGTCGGTGTGGCGCTGGACGTTGGCGACGGCCTGCTCCAGGTCGGCGGCGAGATCGGCCTGTTCGCCGGTGACGCCGAGGCGGGAGACGTAGTAGATGAATCCCGAGGACTGCTTCGCGATGAGCTGGATGCGGGCCTCGGTGCTCGTGGGCGAGAGGAGGAAGATGGTGCGCAGGTCGCTGGCGTCGAGGGCGGCCTTGTACTCGCCGGCCTCCTCGGGGGGCAAGTCTACACAGAGCACGCCATCCACCCCGGCGTCGGCGGCGTCCCGGGCAAAGGCCTCGATGCCATAGGCGAGGACGGGGTTGTAGTAGGTGAAGAGCATGATCGCGACCTGGGACTTCTCGCGAATGCGGCGAACCAGGGCGATGACATCGTGCAGGGTGACGTGGTTCTTAAGGGCGCGCAGGGCGGCCTCCTGGTTGACGGGGCCGTCGCCGATGGGGTCGGAGAAGGGCACGCCGAACTCAATGATGTCGGCGCCGGCGGCCTCGATGGCGTACACGATGCGCTCCGTCTGATCGAGGGTGGGATCGCCCGCGGTAATGTAGGGAATGAACGCGGTCTTACCCGCGGCCTTAAGTTCCTCGAAGCGTTTGTCGATGCGGTTCAACGCTAGATCTCCTCGTCGGGCATGATAAGGCGGGCGGCCTGCGTGACATCTTTGTCGCCGCGCCCGGACAGGTTGATAATCACGATATGGTCTTTCGGCATGCCGGGGACGGCCTTGATGGCGTGGGCGATGGCGTGTGAGCTTTCGAGGGCGGGAATAATGCCCTCCAGCTTGCTGCACGCCTGGAAGGCGTCCAGGGCCTCCTCGTCGCTTGCGTGGGTATACTTCACGCGCCCGCTCTTGAAGAGGAAGGCGTGCTCCGGGCCAACGCTGGCGTAGTCCAGGCCCGCGGAGACGCTGTGGGTCGAACCGATTTGGCCGTCCTCATCCTGCAGGACATAACTGACGGCCCCGTGGAGCATGCCGAAGTGGCCGCCGTCGAAGCGCGCGGCGTGCTCGCCGGGCACGATGGCGCGCCCTCCGGCTTCGACGCCGATCATGGCGACGTTTTCATCGCCGATAAAGTCGTAGAAGAGCCCGATGGCGTTGCTTCCGCCGCCGACGCAGGCGACGAGGGCGTCGGGGAGGCGTCCTTCCATCTCGAGGATCTGGCGGCGCGCTTCCCTGCCGATGACGCTCTGGAAGTCGCGGCAGATCATGGGGAAGGGGTGTGGGCCGTGGACAGTTCCCAGCACGTAATGGGTATCCCCCACGTTGGTTACCCAGTCGCGCATCGCTTCGTTGATGGCGTCCTTCAGGGTCTTGCTGCCAGACTTGACCGAGACGACTTCGCTGCCGAGCAGGCGCATGCGGAAGACGTTCAGCTTCTGGCGCTCGATGTCCTCGGCGCCCATGTAGACGATGCACTTCAGGCCCAGCAGGGCGCAGGCGGTGGCGGTGGCCACACCGTGCTGTCCGGCGCCGGTTTCGGCGATAATGCGGGATTTGCCCATCCGGCGCGCGAGGAGGCATTGCCCCAGGGCGTTGTTAATCTTGTGGGCTCCGGTGTGGGCCAGATCCTCGCGTTTAAAATAGATTTTCGCGCCGCCGAGTTGTTCCGTAAGGCGTTTGGCGTAGTAAAGCGGCGTTTCGCGGCCGATGAAGTGTTTGCGCAGATCTTCGAGCTCGGCGGTGAAGGCCGGGTCGTCTTTCGCGGCGTTGTAGGCCTGCTCCAGCTCGTCGAGCGCGTACATGAGCGTTTCGGGGACGAAGCGCCCGCCGAACTCCCCGTAACGGCCGCGGGCGTCAGGCCAGGGATGTTTTTGCGTTGTGGATGAATGCGCGAATTCGGTCATGATCTTTCTTTCCCGGGGCTGCTTCCACCCCGCCTGAAGTATCGACGGCATAGGGCCGCACGGCGCGCACGGCCTCGGCCACGTTATCGGGCGTCAGCCCGCCGGCCAGGATGATCGGCTTGCCCGTGCCCACGGCGAGCCGGGCGAACTCCCAGTCGCCGGTTTCGCCCGTGCCGCCGCGGCCCTGGGCCGACCAGGCGTCGAGCAGGTAGGCCCGCGCGTCGTATTGCGTCATGTCGCTGAGCGAGAAGCCGGGCCCCGGGCGAAAGGCCTTAATGGTCACATGGGCCGGCGGGCACTCTTCCGGGGGCTCTTCCCCGTGCAGCTGCACGCAGTCAAAGTAGGTCAGCAGCCCGGCCAGCGCCATCATGGATTCGTTCACGGTCACCGCGACGGTCTTTACGAAGGGCGGCAACTGGGCGATGATCTCCAGTGCGGCGTCGCGTTCGATGTAGCGATTGCGTTTTTTCGCTTCCGGCGCGAGCACAAACCCGAGCGCGTCCGCGCCCGCGTCACAGGCGGCGAGGGCGTCGTCCAGGTTGGTGATGCCGCAGATTTTAACCTTCACCATGACCGAGCAACTCCTGCATTTTCGCGCGGATGTCGTTGCTCGTCAGCAGGGATTCGCCCACCAGGATGGCGTCGACGCCGCCATCTTCGAGTTGCTGCACCTGCGCGCGGGTGTAAATGCCGCTTTCGCTCACGAGAACATTGCCGCCCGGGACGAGCTTCTTCAGCTCGATACTGCGGTTGACGTTCACTTCGAGGGTGTCGAGGTCGCGGTTGTTGATACCGATAATATGCGCACCGGCTTCGAGCGCGCGCTCGATTTCGCCCGCCGTGTGGGTTTCGACAAGCACCTCCATTTCGAGGGAGCGGGCGAGCCTGTAGAAGGCCTTGATCTCCGCGTCGTCGAGGCATCGGACGATGAGCAGGATCGCGTCGGCTTCCGCGGCGCGCGCTTCATACACCTGGTACTCGTCGACGATGAATTCCTTGCGGAGGCAGGGCACGCGCACGTGGCGGTGTACATTGGTCAGGTCTTCGAGCTTCCCCTTGAAGAACTTGTCATCGGTGAGCACGGAAATGGCGCGGGCCCCGCACTGCTCGTACAGGGCGCCGATTTCCACGGCGTCGACACCGGGCAGGATATCGCCTTTCGAGGGGGACGCGCGCTTGATCTCCGCGATCAGGCTGATGCCCTCCTGGCGGAGGGCGGCGCGGAAATCGCGCGGCGGGCGGTTCATCCCGATGCGCTCTTCAAGATCGCGCAGCGGGACGGCGGCTTTCCGCGCGGCGACTTCCAAGCGCTTGTTTTCCAGTATGGGATCAAGAATCATGGGATTTGCGAATCAATTCTTCCAGTTTATTCAGGGCGACCCCGGAATCGATGGCCGCCTGCGCGCACTGAACGCCTTCTTCCAGGGTGGCCGCGGCGCCTCCCGCCACCAGGGCGGGCGCGGCGTTCAGCACGACGATATCGCGCCGGGGGCCGCGTTCGCCCGCCAGGATATCGCGCAAAATGGCCGCGTTTGTGGCGGCGTCACCGCCCTTGAGCGATTCCGGCGGCGCGGCGGCAAGGCCCAATTGCTCGGGGGTTACTTCGTAGGTCTTCACGCCCTCGAACGTGCCTTCCGCCACGAGGCTGGGGCCCGTGAGGGTCAACTCATCGAGCCCATCGGCGCCGGCCACCACGAAGACATGGCGGCTGCCGAGATTGATCAGCACTTCCGCGAGAAATGGGATCAGCGACTGGTCGTAGGCCCCCATGACCTGTCCGTCCGCGCGGGCGGGATTGGTCAGCGGACCGAGCACGTTGAAAACGGTGCGCAGCTTCAGGTCGGCGCGAATCGGGCCAACGTGGCGCATGGCGGTGTGCAGCGCCCGCGCAAAGAGGAATCCGATACCGATCGTATCAATCGACTCCGCCACTTTGTCCGGGGCAATCTCGATGTTGACCCCCAGGCTCTCCAGCACATCGGCGCTGCCGCAGAGGCTGCTGGCGCTCCGGTTGCCGTGCTTGGCGACGGCGACCCCGGCGCCAGCCACAACAAAGGCGGCTGCGGTGGAGATATTGAAAGTCCCCGCGTGGTCGCCGCCCGTGCCGCAGGTGTCCACGAGCGGGCGCGCGGTCGCCGGGATAGGCGTGGCGAGCTCGCGCATGACCTCGGCCATGCCCGTGATCTCCTCGACCGACTCCCCCTTCATGGACAGGGCCGTGAGAAACGCGCCAACCAGGCTCGGGGGGGCTTCGCCGCCCATCAGCTCCCGCATCACGGCGGCGGCGTCTTCCCGGCTGAGGTTTTCACGGCGCACGACACGCGCGAGTGCTTCTTGAATCATCTGGTAATTCCTCTATGGATGCCCTGCGCTCACCGCGAAAGCGGGCCGTGACTCTAGCAGTCTGGCGCGCATAAAATCAAGAAAAGTGCCTACTTAGCGCGATCCGGGCGGGTTCGGAGACTGGCGGTTTCGGAGGGCCGCCAGGACGACATGGATAATGCCGGGGTCGACTTCACGGCCGAGTACGGACCGGATCAGGCGCGGATCCACGGTCTCCGCCTGTCCCGCGGCCATGGAAACCCGGAGGTAATCGGGCTTGCTGATCCATGGGAAGGGATGCGGGCGCCGGGTATGGGCAATGTAGGCCGCCAGGGCCTCGCAGGCCCAGGCTTCCGGGCGGGACGCCGCCCCGGCGACCTCGGCGAGGGTCTTCCCCGCGTCAAAAAGCGGGAAGACCGCGCGCAACTCTTCGGAAATCGCCGAGGTTTGCGGCGGCACGGGCGCGGATCGAGTGGGCGCCGCGGGCGGTTCAGGCGCCGTGGTTTCGTGCACATGCGGAGTGGCGACGGTCGGGCCGGAGGGGGCGGCGGGCGTCTCCGGGGCCGGCTTCCGTGGTGATTCGGGGAGCGCCGGGGGCGGCGGGGCCCATCGTGCGGGCGGTTCCGGGGCTGGCTCGGAATCGGGCTGCGGCGCCGCGTTCTCCTCCAGTCTGAGGCCCAGCGCCGAAACCAGGTCGCGGCGCTCTTCGGGCGTGAGAGGCATATCGGCAAGCGCGAGTACGGGCGTGTCCGGAAAGAGGGCTCGCAACGCCCGCAGGGATTCGTAGGGGGCATGGTAGGCGGCATTGTCGGGGAGCAGGCGCTGGGCGGCGCCAACCGCGACGAAGGCCAGCGATTGCGCGCGCACGAACTGGATAAAACGCGGCTGAGACAGCCGATCCGGCGTGACGGCGATTAATTGCAACGTCTTCTGCTTCAGGGCGACGCCCAGCTCGCGCCGCGCGGCTTCGGACATGTCCGGCGGGACGAGGATAGTGGGGATACGGCCATCATCCCGGACGCGCAGCGCCAGCGGGCCGGCCAAATCCGCCGCGATAAACAGCCCAATCCGCTCAGCGCCGCCGCCGAGGAGATCGCGCAGGAGCGCGGCTTGTGCGGCGGCATCACTATCCTCAAATAAGGCGTCCCGGCCCGCCTCCACCGCGGCCCGGAGGCGTTCCCGCGCCAGAAGCAGGGCGGCGGGTGTCGGTGCGGAGTTCACGGCAGTGCGGTCCCGACGAAGCCGCCGCGAATCGCGAGCGTGGCGAGGGTAAGCAGGATGAAGAAGCCGCACATGTCCGTGAGCGTGGTGAGAATCGGCGGGGCGCCCAGCGCGGGGTCGAGCTTGAGGCGCCGGAGCGCGAGCGGGACGATGCCGCCGAGGCACACCGCGTTGACGGTATTTATCAGAAAGGCCAGGCCAATAAGGAGAGCGACGATGGGCGCCTGATAGCCGCGTACGTAGTCCATGCCCAGGGCGACACAGGTTATCGCCAGGGCAAGCACGGCGCCATTGACGAGGCCCACCTGTAGCTCCTTACCGATGACGCGCCAGCCGTCCTCGGGCTTGATGAGCCCCAGGGCCAGCTCGCGTATGCTGACGGCCACGGCCTGGTTGCCGCTGCACCCGCAAAGATTGCCGATGATCGGAATGAAGAACAGAATGGCTGGCAGCCCCAGGATGGTCGCCTCGAAAAACGGCAGCGTCGTGGCGGCAAGCATGCTCAACGGTAGATTCACCCCGACCCACACCAGGCGCCGGGACACCCGCTCGCGCGCGGGCATGCTGCGGAGCTCCTCGCCGCCGATGATGCCGCCGAATCGGAGCAAGTTCCGCTCGTGCCCCTCCCCCACCGCCTCTTCGACGTGCGCCCGCCGGACCACGCCCACCATGCGCTGGCTCTCGTCGGTCACGGGGACGCTATAGAAGGGGTAACGGTCGAAAAACTGAACAACCTCCTCCAGCGCGGTATCGGCCAGCACGTAGAGCGGATTCCCTATCATGATGTCCCGGAGGCGCTTTTCGCCCGCCGAAAGCACAAGATCCCGCAGCCGCACGACCCCGATCAGGGTCCCGCGCTCACTTTCAACGTAAACATATTGAACGCCATAGTCGCTGTAGGTTTCCGCATTGGCGCGGAGATCCTCCAGCACCTTCCAGACCGGGGTGTCCGCGCGGTAGAGCACGAACTCGGTGACCATGATGCCGCCGGCGGCCTCTTCGTCGTAACGGAGCAGGCTCCGCGCGTCGAGCGCCTCCTCCGGGTCCATGGCCTGAAGGATGGCCTCGGCGTCCTCCTCGTCCATCTCCCCGAGAATGTCGGCGCGGTGCTGGCTTTCGAGTTCATCGACAATTGCCGCCGCCACCGCGGCCTCCAGCACTTCGATCAGGTCGGAACCCTGGGTATCGGAAAGGCCCTCGATCAGGTCGGCGGAGGCTTCGGGTCCTAGCAGCACAAACAGATCGGTGCGCGTCTGCTCGGGCAATCGGGAAAGCGCGCGCGCGATTTCACCGGGCGACAGGGTGTCCAGATATTCGTGCAGGGATTCGCGGTTGGCGTCCTGGACCAGTTCCGCGATCCGTATCCAGCTGTCAACGATTTCGGTCTCGGACATGGTTACGGTGCTCCTGATTCCGGGGGATTGATGTGATTTGGACGGAGGTTGCGCCGGGCGGCGTCACATGCATTCTAACAAACGGGCGGGGCCGAGGCGAACGCGGCGCCCGGACGATTCAAACGACATTTTTGTCCTTGATCCGGCCCTGACCGTTTGCTATACTTCCGGCTCTGTGCATTTTGCAAGCCAACAAATTCAGCGAGAGTCTTTACCCCAATGGCCAATATCAAGTCCCAGAAGAAACGAATTCTCACGAACGAAAAGGCCCGCCAGCGAAACATGGCGGTGCGCTCGCGGATGCGCACGATGATCAAGGGCGCGCTCACCGCGATCGAATCCCAGGACGCGGAAAAGATCAAGGCGGCGGTGCCGGCCGCGCTTTCGGCAATCGACCGCGCCGCGGCGAAGGGCGTTATCCACCGTAACAGCGCCGCCCGCAAGAAGTCGTCCATCCAGCACCGCGTAGCAACGGCGTCTTCCTGACCCGTTCCCACAAGTTTACTCCGCGCAGCCGCCAGCACCTCACTGGCGGCTGCGTTTTCGCATTTACTCGCGGCGCAACCCCTTAATGAGCTCCAGCAGCCGCCCCTCGGTCTGGTAGTAGCGCAGCGCGCCTTTCTTGTCGATCAGGACCAACTGCGGTATGAAGACGATGCCGTACGTGGAAAAAGTCGTCTGCTCGTCTGAATCCCGGAGCACGGGATAGGGAATATTGAAGTAGTCGATGTACTCTTCGATTTCCTCGGCGCTGCTGATGGCGTCGTGAACGCTGATGAAGGCGACATCCTCAACGCCCTTCAGAAGTTCGTGGAGGACGTGGAGCTCGCGCAGCATGATCGGCCCGATCGACTCGTCGAAACCGGCCCAGAACAGCAATACGACGACCTTCCCCTTCAGATCCGCCAGGCTGACCGCATCGCCGCGGATCCATTTGTCGCCGGACAGCGCCGGCGCGGGCTGATCAAGCAGGCCCGCGAGGTTGTTGGCCCCGGGCGCGGGCGGACGCCTTTCCAGATCGGGCGTGAATTGGCTGAGCTTCACGGAGGCGGGCTTGGGGTTCTTGATCTTGACGGAGAAATCCGCGCGCTGGAAACGGAGCGGGTGTTCGGCGCGAAAGTTCAGCTCCTCCACGGGGGGCATAAACGTGAGCGGCAATTCAAAGTCGCCTTTGGCGTCCGTCAAGATGCTGAAGGGAACGGGCACATCCGTGATAATACTCAGGGGAACCGGCAGGTTCAGCGCGGTGACCAGGGTCACCCCGGGCTCCCGGCCATCGGAATCGCGCACCGTCCCCGTAATTACCGGGAGCCGTTCAAGCACCACGGGGGTGAGATCGATCTTGCGCAGGTCCCCCGGGTCGACGCCAATGGGCCCGAAGTTCGGCGTCATGTAGCCTGGCGGGGGCTGTATCGTGATGGCGCCCTTTCCTCCCGGAACGCGAAGCCGGAACACGCCGTCGGAGCCGGTCACGGCATTCTCGTAGATCGTGCTTCCCAGCCGGTACTGAACCCCGGCGCCCGGGCAGGGGCTTTTGTCGGGCAACAGCACCTTCCCGGTGACGAAGCGCGGCTCCAGCATTTCGAGGGAAGTCGGTTCCGAATCCTCCAGGGAACGCACCACGAGCGCGGCGGGCGGCGGCGAGGCGTATTCGGGGTGTTGCGCGGCGACCTGATACTCGCCCGGCGCGATGCGCGCGCTGTAGAACCCCTCGCGATCGGTCAAGACTTCCGCAAACTCCTTCTGGCCACGGGGGCCCACCTTAAAGATGGATACGCGGGCGTTTTCGACCCCCCTGCCGCCGATGGTGACACGGCCATTCGCCCGCCCGCCGCGCTCCATGACGATATTGCGCTGCTCGTCGTCCACGGGCAGGTAGCGAATGGACGAATCCGCGTAATCCGGGTGCTGTAGCGCAAGCTGGATGAATCCGTCCGGGGGAAGGTTGGGGATGACAAGAATGCCCGCGTCGGTGCTGCGAATGGTGGGGAAGCCGTGGGGCTCCAGGTCGTCCACCGACACCAGGGTCCGGCGCTCGATCAACATGGAGCGCACTTTCACCCCCGCCACCGGGGCCGAATCGATATTGATCACCTTCAGCGAGATAATGTCCGCGGGGCGAAGAACAATGGTAATGTCCTGATCGCGGTGAAACGGCGCGGCGCTCCCCCCCAGCGCATACCCGTCCTTGTAGGCGACAACCTCCGTAAGCGCCACCTCCAGGCCGGCGGCTTTAAAGCGCCCGTCGGAGCCGGTCGTGGACTTGTTCACCTGGCGGTTCTGTGTCACCCAGACGGCGGCCCCGGCGATGGGCGCGCCGGCCTCGTCGCGGACGGTTCCAGTGAGGGTGGCGGCGGACGCCGCGCCGGCGGCGCCCCAGAGGAGCGCCAGGGCGAGCAGCAGGCATTTCGGGGAAACTCTAATCATGGGAATCGGGTCCAGGCTTTGCCGGCCACGGGTGTGGCGGCTCAACGATTACGCAACAAGAACAGCGGCGGCAGCGCATTGGATTCGAAGACGACGCGCCCCGCCGTGTCCAGCATCAGAACAGAAGCATCGCCGGGCGCCGCGCCGGCCAACACGGGCAGCGGCGAATCCTCACAGGGAATATCGGCCAGGGTGACCAGCGCGATGACCAGATCCGGAGCCGCGGCCAGGGTCTGGAGCTGGGTCAGGGCCTCCAGATAAATGGGTGCTTCGGCGGCGCCGGCGAAGACGAGCAACGCCCGAGCCGCCGCTTCGCCGGAACCCGCCGGGAGTTGCCCGCAGCGCAATTCCCAACTCCGCCAAGGGAGTTCGGACCCAAGAGCGCTTTTGCCCTTGCCGGGGCCGTCCAGCGGGATGTCGCCCAGTGTCTTGATCTCGCCGGGAGCCAGGTTGAAGGTTTCGGACTCGGCGCTCGCGCCGGACGCATCGCGCGCGGCAAGGCGCTGGGGCACGCCGGGGGCCACGGCCTCCCACTGAAACGCTCCGTCCGGGCCGCTGAAGGTCTGCCATAGTAAAACGGCGTCCGAGGCGGATTCACCCGGGAAGAACGCGCCGATCGATGCTCCCGGAAGCCCCCGGCCACGCCGGTTCACGACTTTCCCGTTCACGGAAGCGGCCGCAAACAACTGCACGGATCCCGGAGCATCCTGGCTCTTTTCAAGACGGAACAGGGCCACTTCGGGGCGGTCGGGATGCTCGGCGCGCCCGAGCAAAGCGCCCTCTTCGGGAAAGTGTTGTACACGAAGGCTTGTGCGGCCGTCGCCGTCGGCGGTATACCAGCCAAGCTGCCGCGGCCGGAGCAGCGTGACTATCGCACCGGGGACAGGGGCGCCCGCACTGTCCAGCACCTGAATTCCGTATGCGGGAAGGGGCTTGAGCCACATCCCCGGAAGCGCGACATCCGCGCCCTCGGCGAGGCTGACCTTCACGTTCTGGTTATCGGGCGGAAAATAGCCCGGGGTCGCGTCGATACGAATAATATTGTCTCCTTCGCCGGCGGTGAAGGCGAAGTCTCCGCCCGGCCCGGTACGAACAACGGCGGCGGTGGCGTCGTTGGTTGACAGGACCACACGAACGTTCCGGACGGGCTCTCCGCTGAGCGCATCCCGCACGTTCCCTCGTATCGTACCGGTGCCGGCGACATAGGCGCGCATCTGCTCGATCGGGCGCTCCCCGGTAATCACCAGGCGCTCCCAACCCGGCGTGCGCAGCCCGGCCCCCTCGGCGCGGTAGAGATAGACGCCCGGCTTCAAGCGAATCGTGAACTTGCCGGACAGGTTGGCCCGGTTGGTCGTGGTATCGAAGGGGGGCTGCGCGTTCTTGATGAGAATGGCGGCCTGTCCCACGGCGGCCTGGTTGGCCCGCGCGAAGATCAAGCCTTCGACCAGAACACCGGGATGCATCGTGATCTTGACGCCCTGCTGGCCAACCGGGACGTCCATGATACCTTCTTGCGCGTAGCTGGCGTGCCCGACCTTAAGGTCAATGAGCGCGCCCTCCGGGAGTCCGGTGAGAGTAAAACGCCCCGCGGCGTCGCTCACCGGCTCCGGATAGCCAAACTGGCGCAACTTGGCCAGCGGAATCCCCACCTTGTGGGCCGATTTCAGGCCAATGCGGGTGATACGTGCTCCCTCGACGGGCTTGCCACCGGGATCGGCGATGGTTCCGGAGATCTCGCGGGGTTTTCCGAGGGTGATCGTCAACGGGGGCACCACATCGCCCACGCTGAGATCGAGGTGCCGCCCGCCCATTCCATGGCCCGGGGCGACCGCGAATACGCCCGCGGGCCCGGGTTCCACCGCGTCGAATCGGAAGGCGCCGCTCTCCGGCGTGATGGTATCGAGCAAGGCGCCGCCGAGCCCGGGCTCCAGGAAGACCTGGGCGTGCGCGACCGGCTGATTGTTCGCGTCCACAACGCGGCCTTCAATCGTGGAGGCGCCCAGCGCGGCGGACAACACGGCGCCCACCAGTAAGAGTGATGTCATGTCGCTTCCTTCAGAGGTGCTGCGCCACATCGTATAGAAAATGGGGCGCGCTATCCAAGTTCGCGGCGGGGCGGGATTGAACCCGGGCGCGCCCCTTGCCTACAATGCCCGGGCAGACAGGAGAGTACGCGTGCGACAAGTGGATGTGAAGTTTCTCCGTCCCGGTCAGGTTCTTGCCGATCGGGTGTGCAACGCGGCGGGCGCGGTACTCTGCCCGCTCGGGTATACACTGACGGAACAGGCTATAGAACGTCTCGAAAACGCGCGGATCGAGAGCGTCTGGATCGAGGGCAGCGCCAGGCCGCCCGTGGACGTCACGGAGTCGCTTACGCAACTGGACCGGCGCTTTAACGGTGTGGAAGACCCGGTCCTCCTCGAAATTCGCGCCCTTATCCGGCGGCGCTACGAACGGTTTCTTGAAGAATATGGTGGATGATCGCGGACGGGACAACCGCGGGCCCACGCTCCTCCCTATTACCCCAGAACACGCGTAACGGGCGTCGTTGCCCGGCCAGCCCCTCGGGGCGCTCCGGAGAAACGCCCAAACCTCGCCTGCCCGGCGGCTTGCCGCGCGCGCAAACAGGATTGCCACCGATGGCCATGTCACCAGAACTGCTGAAGCGCAAAGTGGAGGATCTGTCGAATCTTCCCACGCTTCCCGCCTTCGTGACGGCCATCACGAATATGGTGGAGGATGACACGACAAGCGCGCAGGAAATCGCCGAGGTTATCCAGCGCGATCAGGTGCTGAGCGCAAAGATCCTGAAGCTGGTCAATTCCCCGGTATACGGCTTTCCCCGGCGCATCTCGTCGGTGACGCACGCCCTGGTCCTGCTCGGCTTTAACGTCGTGAAGGGGCTGGTGCTCTCGACGGCGGTCTTCGGGGAGCTGGCGCGCCAGACGAGCGGCCTGTGGAAGCATAGCCTGGCCACCGCGCTGCTCAGCCGCCGCATTGCGACGGAAATCGGCGCGCTCGATCCGGAGGAGTGCATGATCGCGGGCCTGCTGCACGATCTGGGCAAAGTGATTCTGTCGCACCTGGCCCCGGAAGATTACGTCCGCGCGATCGCGGCGGCCCACGAGAGCGGGCGGCACATCGCGCAGGTGGAGCGCGAGGTGTTCGGCGTGGACCATACGCGGGTCGCAATGTGGCTGGCGCTGCGCTGGAACCTCCCCGAGCGCCTGACCAACGCGCTGACCTGGCACCACACCCCCTCCCGCGCGCGAGAGGGCATGCAGATGGCCGCTATTGTGCACCTGGCCGATATCCTGGCCCGCGCGGAGAACTATGGCGAATCGGGCGATGGCACGATGCCTCCCCTGGATCACGCGGCGTTTGACTCACTCGGGCTGAGCCTCGAACAAATCGAGACGATCCTGAATGACGCGGCGGAGCAGTATCGGCGCGGGGCGGACGTGTTCGTCGTGGGGGGCGGCGTATAAGATGCCCAAAAAGAAACCGGTCCATCTGCTCGTTATCGACCCGTTTGACGCGCTCGCACATGCCGTGAAACTCCTGCGCGACGCGGGGTTCGCGGTCGATGTAACGGAGCATGCCTCTCAGATCCATCCGATGATTCAGGAGGTCCTGCCGGCCTGCCTCATCGTGCCGCTGGAACTACAGGGGCGGGATGGCGACATGCCGCTCGTGCGGGAACTGAAGAATGACAGCATCTACGGGCATCTCCCCGCCATTACGGCGCTCCCGGCGGAACGGCTTGAGGGGCTGGATTGGGCGGAATTGCAGGCGGACGAGTTTGTCATCCTGCCCTGTACCGATGGGGAATGGCTGGCGCGCGTCAAGATCTGCCTGGCGCGCGCGCAGCGCGATCTGAACGCGAACCCCCTGACGGGACTCCCCGGCAACATCGCCATCATCCGCGAGATAGAGGCCCGCCTCCAACGGCGCGACGCGTTTGCGGTGGCCTACCTCGATCTGGACCACTTCAAGCCGTTCAATGACAAATACGGCTTTCTGCGCGGGGACGAGGTGCTCCGGATGACGGCGCGCATTGTGGTGAACGCGGCGCGTTCGATCCGTGGCGGGGCCTCCTTCGTCGGGCACGTGGGCGGAGATGATTTCGTGCTGATCGCCGCCTCCGACCAGATCGGCGCGGCCTGTGACGAGATCACGCGCAATTTCGACCTCCTGATCCCGAATTTCTATGATGAGGAGGACCGGATCCGGGGCGCGATACACGCGATCGATCGGCAGGGAAACGCCACGGTCTTTTCGCTGATGACCTGCTCGATTGCGGTGGTGGACACGGCGGCCCACACGATCCGGCACGTGGCGGATATCAGCGCGCGCGCGGCCCAGGTGAAAAAATACGCGAAGTCTATCCGCGGATCCGCGACATGCTACGATCGCCGCACCTGAGCGCTCAGCGGCAGGCGTTGGCGACTTCCTGCTCCAGCGCGGCGTAACGCTTCCGGAAGGTCTTTTCCAGCGCGTCCTGCGCCGGCATACCCTCCTTGAGCCGGTTTAGCATGGGCACAACCCGCTGGCCCCCGTAGCGCGTCCAGAGGAGGTTCGCGGTCGCATGGGCCTGCGCGTAGGCGAGGGTAAGCGCTTCGGGGCCGAGGCGGTTTAACTGGCTCCCCTCCAGGTCGGCCAGTTTGAAGTCGAGCCCTTCGGCGTAGGCGCGGCGAAGCAGGTCCAGGCGCGGGGCGTCCAGACGCCGCGAAAGCGTCTCCGCGAGCCCCTCGTTCAGCCACCACGGCATGTTCGGCCCCACAAGATGGCGCAGCGCGACATGGACGTACTCGTGGGTGAGGCGGCGGTTCAACTCTTCTTCGTCCAGCCACTGCCCTTTCTCGTCCGTGATGGGCGCGCGAATCTTGCCGTCGTAGACGGCCCCCACATGGCTGTCGAGCTGGGTCGCCTCGGCAAACTGTTCGGCGCTGTAGAGGATGACTTTGACCGTTTCCGGCGGATAGACGCCGCCGAGCTTGCGCCCGATGTCGGCGTAGGCGCGCTCCAGGATGGATAGAATCTTGAAGCGCGCGCTTTGCGTGACGCCTTCGGGATAACTCAATTGAAAATGGCGGGTGGCGGAGCTGTTGAAGTGCTGCTCGACATTCACCTCGCGAAAAAGCTTTTCGTATTTCTCCTGGAGCCCGGGCCAATCGGGTTTCACTTCGAGGACGTAATCCCACTGCACGCGCGCGGAGGGAAGGTCGTTGTCCTGGTAATAGGCCTCGCCCAGCAGAAAATGCGCATCCAGCAGGCCCGGCTTCAGCTCTATAGCTTCCTCCAGGCGGAAAATGGCGTTGGACACCTCGTTGAGTTTGAGGTGATAGGAACCCACCTGCACGAGCGGCGAAGGATTCTGCGGGTGAATGCCTATCGCGAGGGTAAGGTGGCGGATCGCCTCGGCCATCTTGCCCGCCAGGTCGAACTCGCGGGCAACCTCCTGGTGCGCATTGCACAGGTTGTGGCGGATCGTGTCGTTGTCCGGCGCGAGCTCGTAGGCCTCTTCGAAATACGCCAGGGCTTCCGTGAAGCGGCCCGCCTCGTAGGCGTCTATGCCGAGCTTATTGAACTCGACCGCCGTCCGCGCCAGGGCGGCGGGCGCAAACGCGAGGAGCAACAGGCCAATCGCGGCGGGGCGCATGCGCGCTAAGCCTCGGGAATGATGGCGACAGCCTCAACTTCCACCTGGAAGTCCAGCGGAAGCCGGGCCACTTCCACGCAGGAGCGGGCCGGGGGATTCTCGGTGAAGTAGGTGGAATAGACCGCGTTGAAGCGCTTGAAGTTGTTCATGTCCTTCAGGAAGCAGGTGGTCTTGATAACGTGCTCCAGGCCGGATCCCGCATCTTCCAGGACCGCGCGCAGGTTGTCGAGGGTGAGGTGCGTTTCCTCCTCCAGCGTGCCGGGCACAACGCCGCTGCCGTCTTTCGCCATGGGGCCCTGCCCCGATACGAAAAGGAGGTTGCCCGCGCGAACCGCGTGGGAATACGGCCCCCCCGCCGGGCTGCCGTTGGGAGAAAAAATGCATTCTTTTTGCATCTCAAGTCCTTCGTCTTCCTGAATGTTGCCGCGCAAGCTCGGGGATAGTCCGGCAAGCGCGGCCTACTGCTGGCGAAACAGTACCACGCACTGTCGGGAGGCGTCAAACCCGATTTGGAGGCTACGTCCGCAACGAACGCACCGCATCGATCAGACAATCGAGGTGATCGCGCGTTTGTCGCGGGTTTATCGGGAACGTAACGAGGCGCTCCGCGAGGCGTTCCGCCACGGGGAACTGTCCGCGGCGGTAGCCGCGATTCTGGAAAGCGGTGGACCAGTGCAGCGGGATGTAATGGAATCCAATCTGTATATCGTGCTCATGGCGCATGCGATAGATAAAGTCTTCCTTCGTGAGGCCGAAGAGCTCGGGATCGATGCAGACGGGGTACAGGTGAAACACGTGCGTACAATCCGGGCGGCTCACAGGTAGTGAGAGGCCGGGGATATCCCCCAGGGCCTCGGAGAGGTACGCGGCGTTGTCGATGCGCCGTTGGTTCAGACAGTCAAGTTTCTTGAGCTGCTCGAGGCCCACCGCGGCCTGGATATCGGTCATACGAAAGTTGTAGCCGCAATCGTCAAAATCCTGCCACCAGAACTTTTTATCCATGGGAAACTTCGCGGGGTCGAGCGCGCAATACTTCGTATTCCCGCCGTGCACCCGGGTGCAGTGGGAGCGATAGAGGGCGACGCGTTCAAAGATCGCGGGGTCATTGGTTACTACCATCCCCCCCTCTCCCAGGGTGGAGATGTTCTTCTGCTCGTGGAAGCTGAAGCAGCCGGTGGTCCCCATCGAGCCCGCGGCGCGCCCGCGGTATCGCGCTCCAATCGCGTGGCAGGCATCTTCTATGACAGGTACACCGTGCTTCTCCGCGATGGCAAGGATCGGGTCCATGTCGGCGCACTGGCCGTAGAGATGCACGGGGACTATGGCCTTCGTGGCGGGCGTTATCGCGGCTTCGATCTCGGCCGGATTGATGTTGTAGGTAACGGGGTCCACGTCAACGAAATCGATTTCGGCGCCGAGGGTGACCGGGGCCGCGGCCGTCGCAATCCACGTTATCGGAGTCGTGATTACGCGATCGCCCGGCTTGATGTCGAGGCCCACCAGGGACAGGAACAGGGCGGCGGTGCCATTGCTGACACAGCGGGCGTATTCCACGCCGCAATACTCCGCGAAAGCCTTCTCGAAGGCGACACACGCGTTCCCGCTGGTCGGCGCATTCTCGCGCAATACGCGCAGCACGGCCGCTTCCTCTTCCGGGCCGTACTGGCTCCCGAACTTGATGGTGAGTTCGTCCCGCATAGTCGCTTCAATTCCCGAAGATGAGGTTGAGAGCCCGGTCGAGGTCGCACATGGGGGTCTTCAGCACGTCTCTGGCAAGGGCGTTGTCCAGCGACACGTCATCGGGCCGGGGGGCGCGGCCTTCGAAGTCGTTGGAGTTGATCGGGACGACAAGGTTCTCGCTGCAACCGAGTTTTCGGGCGATCTGCCGCGCCATGTCGCAGCGGTTGAGCCGCGTCGATCCAGCCAGGTTGATCACGCCGCGAAAATCGTTCTCGGCCAGCTCGACGAGGGACTTGCCGAGGGTAATGACATCGACCGGGGAGCGAACTTCGTTTTCCGGGATGTGGATCTCGTCGCCCTGGCGCAGGCTTGCCTCCATCTTGGCGAGGAACGAGTTTCCGGCGCCGCCCAGCGGAAGACCGATGACGAGCGCCACGCGCGCGATGGCGTGATTCTCCAGGGCGTCGTGCACGAGGACCTCCGCGGCCACTTTCGTCCGGCCATAGAAGTTCACGGGATTCACGGGCGCGTTTTCGCTGTAGAGGCCCTCCTTCCCGTCAAACACGTTGTCCGTGGAGCAGAATACGAATCGCGCGCCGTGCAGTGCCGCGAGCGCGGCCAGTCGCCGGGTGGATTCGGTGTTGATCGCCGCGGCCTCGGCCTGGTGCGCCTCCGAGTAATCGATGTTCGCGATGGCGGCGATGTGCAGGATGGCATCGGGCCTCACGGCGGCCACCAGATCGGCGGTGGCGGCCCGGTCGCAGATGTCCATCGCGTGATGAACAACGTTGGCGAGCGGTTGCGGGAGCGGGCCGCGGCTGCACGTGTGCATGGTCCAGTCCGCGGGCGCATGGTGCAACACGCTCCCGCCGACAAATCCGCTCGCTCCGGTTACCAGGACAGTTTTCGCCATCGAATGGTCCAATCCGTTTCCGCCCGCGCGGGCGGCGCCTTTTCAGGCGGGGTTCGCGTCAGCCGGAGGCCGCGTCGCTGCGGCGGCGATCGTTCCGGGTGTGAATGCGCTGGATCTGCCAGCAGAGGAAGATCATCAACACGACAAACAATACGGACATGCTGAGCCCGAGCATATTGACGTTTCGAATCTGGTCGGCGGGCGCCCGCCCTTCCATCAGATACGGGATGACGAGTTCCTGGGCCACCGGGCCAATACTGCCGATGCCGTTGACCAGGCCGGCTACCGCCACGCCGTTGCGTTCGCCGGCCACCGAGACGGCCGCGGCGCCGCAAAGCAGGGTGTCCGGACCGTAGAGCATGAAGCCGACGAGCCCGAAGCAAATTGCCAGCATGATGGGGTTGGCGCCAAATTGCAGGACGGTAACGTAGCCGGCGACGAGCCCGACCGCCATGATGAGGGTGATGCGCTCCCAGCGCCCGCGAAAGAGCCAGTCCAGGGCGACGCCCGCGACGATCGCGCCGCCGAGCCCCGCGAAATCAAGGATGCCGGAGTAGTAGGAGGCTTTGTCGACCTCCATGCCCTGGATATACAGGAAGGTCGGGAGCCAGGAGTCCAGCGCGTAGCGGAGGAACTTGATGCAGAAATAGGCGATGCCCATCATCGGCACGATGGGGTTGATCACGATGTGGAGATAGTCGCGGAAGGTCACGGACTCTTCCGTAGACGCCTGCACCGCGTTGTCCTCGTCGCCCTCGCCATGGCTGACGATGGGATCGAGCCCAACGTCTTCCGGTTTGTCCCGTTGCCAGAAATAGACGATCCACCAGACGAAAAAGGCGGCCAGGGTGCATCCCCAGAAGGCGTAGGGCACGCCGTAGTGGTAGAGCATGTATCCCGCGATGGCTTTTACCACCAGGTTGCCGAGGAGGTAGCTTGTGGACCAGAAGCCCATGATGGTGCCGCGCTCTTTCTTGCGCAGCCATTCGGCGATGCCGCCCACGGCGCCCGGCCAGCCCGCGGCCTGGACCAGGCCATTGAAAAACATGAACACAATGAACGTGGAGAGGGAGTTCGCGAAGCCGAAGACGACGTTGATCGCGATCGAGAGGCCCAGCCCGCCGAGCAGCAGGGCGCGCGGGCCGTATTTTCGCCCGACAAAGCTGTTGACGAACTGGCCGATCATGTAGGCGACGAGGTAGGCGGTCCAGATGTAGGCGACGCCGTGCACGCTGAAGCCGTAGTCGCCTCCAGCATCCATCAATACGGGTTTGGCGGAACCGAACACCTTGCGGACCAGATAGAAGCCCGCGTAGGCCAGGTAGGTGGAAAGGAGAATCTTGATGCGCCAGATATGCTGGTCGCGATTCAGCGGCTTCAGGGCAACGGACACGCTATACTCCCGGTCAGGGGCCGTGACGCTGGAACGCGCGATCACTACGCGAACCGGCGCGGCGCCTGGACAATTCGAGCGGCGTGTTTCCCCAACCGAAGCGCGTGCGCGCTTCGCCCGTCGTGCGGCCACGCCCGGTGAAGGCGGTATAGTACCCGCTCAAGCGCGGAACTGCAACCCGGCGGACGCGCGTCAGGCCGGCAGGCCGTCGAGCGCCTCGGCGAAACGCGCGATGAGGTCATCGGTCGGTTCCAGGCCGATCGAAACCCGGACCAGCCACCGGGAGACGCCGTGGCTTTCCGCCCATTCCAGTTCGTCGAAGTGCGCGAGGAGCGTGTAGGGGCACGCCATCGAGAAGTCATTGCCCAGACTCGGGCCCTTCGATATGCGCAGGCGATCATAGAAGATTGGCGCACTGGCCTCCGGGTGCTTCAGCAGCAGAGAGAAAAGTCCGCCATAGCCCCCATCCGCGCGGCGGATCCGGTCGTAGGCGGCGCGGATGGTGAATTTCGGGTAGTAGACCCGGTCGACGGCGGGTTGCGCCGCGAGCCAGTCGCAAAGTTGCTCCGCCGTGGCGTTCATCGCGCGCACCCGCTCTTCGAAGACCCGCGAATTGTGCTCCAGCACCACCGCATCCTCGGCCCAGAGGAGGTCCTCGAAATGCCGCGCCATGTGCATCTGAAAAGGCACATTGAACGCGCTGCCCGGATTGAGCGCGAGTGCGCCCGCCATGACATCGCCCACGCCGGAAAAGGCCTTGGTCAGGCTCGTGACGATGATATCCGCGTGCGGAAACGGCTGGATGTTCACGCAGGTCGCGGCGGTATCGTCCACGATGAGCGGGACTTCGTGCTTGCGGGCCAGGGCCGCGAGATCAACGAGATCGCAGCCGTGCAGGAGCGGATTGCCCGGGAACTCGCAGACGATAGAGGATACCGGGCCGCGCTCAAGGAGGCTGCGCACTTCGTCGAGATTGTAGTCCGGGACAAAGTAGTTGCCGGGGCCTTCCACGGTCTGGATCTTGAACACATCGACGTAGGGAAAGCCGAGCTGGATGCTGCGCGCTTCCGGGCGGCGTTCCTGGGCCATGTGAAGCGCGCGGCTGACGGCGGCCATGCCGGATGGGAACAGCCATACGCCGGCGGCATCGACGCCGGTCAGCGCCGCGATCCGCTGGCGGACCGTTTCGCGGGCGGCCAGGCCGTGGGCCGGGGCGGGACGGTGGGACAGGGCGGCCTCGGCGCGCCGGGAGCTGATCACCTTCCCGAAGTGCTGCCAGAAGGCTTTGGCGTCCCGGAAGGCGGCTTCGGGGAAGAACACGGCATGCACCCCGCTGCTTTCCCAGGGACACTGCCGCACCCCCTCCCATCCCCGCACGGCCAGGAAATGGGCGCAACGCTCCGCCACCTTCTCCGAGGGAAACGCGAAGCAGCGCTCCCCCGGCTGGCCGAGGCGGTTCTCCAGGGTCGCGAAGAGCTCGGCGACCTGGGGATGCAAAACAAAACGGGGGTAACCCAATTGGAGTGATTCCACGATCTCCGGGCGCCCCTCCTCATAACCGACCACGTGATCCCAACACGGCAGGGCCACCGAGGTGGCGTGGGGGGAATCGGGCAGCGGCGCGCCCAGGTCGTCGGCGCGCCAGCAGGGGTCAGTCAGGAGATTTCGGGTCATGCGAGGGGAACACCAGCCAGTAGAGAAGTCGGGAACGAAACTGCTTGCATTTCACCACCGCATGCGCACGCACGGCCGCGGTGGAAGCGGGCGATACAGTAGCACAGGGTGCGGCGGTGCGCTCAAGTTTCCGGATTGCGACAAGAAGTTCTCGGCGGTGACAAAAATTGTCACATCGTTACCGCTTCAGCAGGCCCGTGGCGCAATTCAAGCCAACTTCATTTATCGTAAATCATTTTATTACAACATTTTAGCATTCTGGCACGGTCAATGCGTGGTTTCTTGCGTGCTCACAAGCAATTCAGCGCGCCACCGCGCGTGGCGAGGAGATTCCAAAATGAAGCGTCAACATGGTTTTACCCTGATCGAGATGATGATCGTCGTGGGGATAATCGCGATACTTTCAGCGGTCGCCATCCCCAACCTGCTCCGGTCCCGGGTGCAGAGCAACGAGGCCGCCGCGATTCAGAACATCCGCACCGTGATCGGTGCGCAGACCGTGTTCCAGACCGCGAACCAGCGATTCGCGGCCGATTTCGCCGAACTGACCGCCGGCAACCCCGCGTTCCTGGACGGGAGCTGGGATCCGGCGAACGGCGGTTACCTGTACGTGCTGGTGGGCACGGACCACAGCTTCACACTGAACGCCAACGCGAAACAGTACGGCGTGACGGGCAATCGCGGGTTCTACACCGATACATCGGGCGTGATCCGCTATGCCGACATGGCGGACGCCGACAGTGCGAGCACGCCGATAGGCTGAATTTGACCCCAACGTCCTCGTGGACGCGGGCGCCCCGGGCTTACCTCCAAGCGACCTCCCGGGGCGCTTTTCATTTTGCGGCGCCCAGTTTATTGCGGGGCACTTGCGCAATTGGTGTACACTGACCGGCATGGGCAAGCCGTGAAACCGTTTTCTTCAATTAATGGAGCGCTGGACTTTGGGCGACGCTGACCTTACTGTATCCTCCCAACAGCCTGACACGGAAATCGAGGCGCCGGCGCTTCCGTACCGCCCGCCGGTTCCATCCAATCCCCCGCCTATCGGCCTGATCGGCTGCGGCGCGATCACGCCGTATCACCTGGACGCGTATCGCGATGCGGGATTTGTGGTGGCGGGGTTTTGCGATATCGACGAGGCGACCGCCAAGGCCCGCCGGGACGCCTACAACCCGAAGGGCGCGGTGTATACGGATTACCAGGCGCTGCTGGCGGACCCCGCGATCGCGGTGGTCGATATCGCGACTCACGTGGAGATCCGGAGCCCCATTATCGAGGCGGCCCTGAACGCGGGCAAGCACGTACTGAGCCAGAAGCCGTTTACCCTCGACCTGGCCGAAGGCGAGCGCCTCGCGGACCTGGCGGACGCGCGCGGCCTCAAGCTGGCCGTGAACCAGAACGGGCGGTGGGCCCCCCACTTCAGCTACATGCGCAACGCCATCGCGAGCGGCCTCATCGGCGATGTGCAGGCGGCGCACCTGGCGGTGCACTGGGATCACTCGTGGACCGAATCGACGGTATTCAACGAGATGCCGCACCTGATCCTCTATGATTTCGCCATTCACTGGTTCGACATGCTGCACTGCTTCTTGCGGGGCCACCGTCCGGTGCGGGTGTACGCCTCCACCGCGCGGACGGCCGCGCAGACGAACAAGCCGCCCATGCTCGCGCAGGTGGCCGTGGAGTATGAGGACGCGCAGGCGACCATCGTCTTCGATGCGCTCACCCGGTACGGCGCGCTGGACACGACGTACGTTACGGGAACGTCCGGCGCGCTCCACAGCAGCGGCGCGGACATCAGCCACCAGACGCTTACGGTCTACACCGCCGAAGGCATTGCGCGGCCGCGGCTGGAGGGCGAATGGTTCAAGCAGGGCTTCATCGGGACGATGGCGGAGCTGCTCTGCGCGATCGATGCGGACCGGGCGCCGTTCAACAGCGCGCGCGAAAACCTGGAGAGCCTGTCGCTGTGCTTTGCGGCGCTCGCGAGCGCGGAAACGCGGGCTCCGCAGATTCCCGGGACGATACGGCGTATGCCGCGGTAACCACGACACCACCGGAGGACATCATGATTCAGGTTGGGATACTGAACGCCTACTTCCCCTACACGCTCGAAGAAAGCGCCCGGCGCATTCGCGCGCTCGACTTCAACACGGTCCAGCTCGACCTCGTGTTCAAAGACATGGACCTCGGGGTTGACGCGATTGATTCGGCGAAGTGCCGGACCATCCGGGACACCTTCCGGCGCCATAACCTGCCCATCTGTTGTATTTCCGGCTACACCAACCTGATACATCCGGATCCGGACCGGCGGCGGGCGAACCTGACGATGCTCAAGCAGATCATCCGCCACGCGCGCGAGCTGGGTTCGCCATACGTGATCAGCGAGACCGGCACCTTCGACCCGGACAGCGACTGGGTGCACCACCCGAAGAACAAGACGCGCGAGGGCTACGAGGTGTGCCGCGATGTCATCGGGGATCTCGTGCAGTGCGCCCGGGAGCACGGCGCGGTGTTTCTGGTGGAGACGTATGTGAACAACGTGATTGGATCCATCGAGGAAACGCTGCAATTGTTTGCGGACATCGACGATCCGTGCCTGGGCCTCCTGATGGACCCGACCAACTACTTCGAGACCCACAATATCGGTCAGATGGACGCCCAGTTGAACGCGATTTTCGATGCGCTCTCGGACAAGATCCGGATCGCGCACGCGAAGGACGTAAAGCTGGCGGAGCGCGACCAGGGCGTGGTCCTTTCGGATATCGACGCGGGCGAGGGACACGCGCTTCAGGGGGTGGGGATGATCGAACTGCCGCCGCCGGGCAAGGGCGTCTTGAACTATGACCTGTACCTGCAACGGCTGGCGCGGAAGCATCCGAATATCCCGATCATCATCGAACACCTCGATGAGTCCGATGTGCCCCGCGCGAAGGAGTTCATTGAGGGCCGCTTGATGGCGAATGGGCTCTAGCGTCGGATTGTTCGCGGCGCAGCGATTGAACGCAATCTGAATTGTTTGAACCGCGAATGAACACGAATTGACGCGAATGAAGAGAAGAAACACCGGGATTCTACCGGGACCTGTAGCGGATTACATTGCGGTAGGATCCGGCGGGGGCTCTGTTGTACACTGGCGGGCGAGAGCAGCATTTATGAACAAGGCGGTATGCATTCGATGAACGTTCTTCCATTCCTGCGCTGTACCATCGTTGGGGTGATCGCCGTGGCGGCGGGGCTGGCCGGGGGCGTCGAGCCCTCAAATCCCCAGGACCTCGAATTCTTCGAGCGCGCGGTGCGGCCCGTGCTCAGCCAGTATTGCTACGGCTGCCACGGCGCCGAAAAGCAGTCCGGCGGCCTTCGCATGGACCACGGGCAATTCATTCGCACGGGCGGCGACTCCGGTCCCGGGCTCGTGGCGGGCGATCCAGCCGCCAGCCGGATCTGGAACGCGATATCCTACGAGAACGTCGACCTGCAGATGCCGCCCAAGGGCATCCTGCCCGAGGAAGCGCGGGCGTCGATACAGCAGTGGATCGAGCGCGGCGCGGTCTGGCCGGACGAACCGCTCCCGCAGGAGGGGGCAGCGGAAGTTTTTGACCTGGAGCAACGCCGCCAGGAGCATTGGGCCTGGCAGCCGGTGACGAACCCCGAGCCGCCGGCGGTGCGGGACGCCCGGTTCGCCGCCCATCCCGTGGACCGGTTTCTGCAGGCGGAACGCGAGGAACGCGGGCTCGCGACTGCACTGGAGGCGGATCGCCGGGTGTTGGCGCGGCGCGCGGCCTTCGCGCTGACGGGCCTCCCCCCCGCGCCGGAAGTTGTGGACGCCTTCGAGCGAGACACAAGTCCCGACGCGTACCTCCGCCTCCTCGATCGCCTGATTAACTCGACGGCTTTCGGCGAGCGCTGGGCGCGGCACTGGTTCGACCTGGTGCGCTACGCCGATACGCACGGCCACGAGGGCGACTACCCGATCCGGCATTCGTGGACCTACCGGGACTACGTGATCCGCGCGCTGAACGACGACGTGCCCTACGACCAGTTTGTCCGCGAGCATCTTGCGGGCGACTTGCTCGAAGAGCCCCGCCGGGACCCGGAGCAGAACATCAACGAATCCGTGCTTGCAACGGGATTCTGGTACATGCACCAGGCGACGCACGCGCCGGTGGACGTGAAGCGCGACCAGGCGGATCGCATCGACAACCAGATCGACGTGATGTCGAAGACCTTTCTCGGCATGACGGTGTCGTGCAGCCGCTGCCACGATCACAAGTTCGACGCGATCTCGGCGCGCGATTACTATTCCCTGGCCGGACACCTGTACAGCGCGCGGCAATCCATTGCGTTTCTGGATCCGGGCCAGAAGATCCAATCGGCGGCCTTCACCCACCGCGCCCTGCTGAGCCGGCAGGCGCGCGCGGTGCGCGAGGCGATCCTGAATACGCCCGATATCGACGCAATGCCCGTAGCGCCGTACCTTCAGGGCGCCGCGCGTGTCCTGTTCGACGCGCCCATCCCCTCCGATGGCGTCGAGCCGCCGCCCGCGAAGGACGGGAAGGCGCCCGAGCCCCAGGCCGGCCGCCCGCTGGAGAAAGTGGCCGAGGAAATGGCGCTGGACGCCGATCACCTGCACCGCTGGGTGGCCGCGTTACGCGAACCGGACACGGACACGCCCGCGCATCCACTCCATGCGTGGAAACGGCTGGCCCGCGCCGCACGCACGGAGACCCCGGAAGCGATTCAGGCCATCGCGGCGGAACTGGCCGCGGCGCCGGCCGACCCAACCGCCGAAACGGACGCCGGCGTGGTGTACGCCACGTTTGACGGCCCCGATTTCGAGGGCTGGTTTACGTCGGGCGACGCGTTTGGCGCGGCGCCGTCAACACCGGATGCCTGGGCCGCGCCGGAGAACGAACTCGCCCCCGTGGCGCCCGGCGCGGCGCACAGCGGGCTGGTCTCCGGAAAATTGCAGGGCATTCTGCGATCGCCGACCTTCACGATCGATTCGGACTACATGCATTTCCGGGTGGCCGGGCGCGACACGCGCATCCGGCTCGTGGTGGACGGGTATCAGCTCCGCTTTGACAATGGCCTGCTCTTCGACGACACCCTGCTGGAGGTGGGCAACACGCTCGGGGCCTTTGCGTGGCGCACGATGGGCAAGCAGGTGGGCAAATATCGCGGGCGCACCGCGTACATCGAGTTTATCGACGAAAGCGATGGCTATATTGCGGTCGATACGGTGGTCTTCAGCGACGATCCGACGCCGCCTTCGCCGGGCGCGCGCTTTCACCGGGATGGCCTTATCCCGGCCGACGTAACCGAGCCGGGCGCCCTGCTCGACGCCCTCGCGCAGAACTACGAGCGGATGGTTCACCTCGCCTGGCGCAACCATGCGGCGTCCCTTCCCGCGCTGGCGGGCGATCCGGTGTCCGCCATGCTGATCCGCCGCGGTCTCTGGTGGAACGACGAGTCGCGAAGCCTGCGGGACCAGCTGCGGGACGAGATCGCGGCTTCCGGGGAGAGAATCGCGGCGCCCTTGAAGGCGCTGGCCATGGAGGCCGGCACACCGCAGGACGCGGAATTCTTCATTCGGGGCGATCACCGCAACGTGTCGGGCGAAGTGCCGCGCGGCTACCTGGCGGCGCTTGAGCACGAAACACCGCAGCCGACGCCCACGCGCCTGGATCTCGCAAACCGCATTGCCGACCCGAAAAACCCGCTGACCGCGCGGGTCTACGTAAACCGCGTCTTCCACCACCTCTTCGGGCGCGGCATTGTGCCGTCGGTCGACAATTTCGGTGTGTTGGGGCAGCCGCCCTCCCACCCGGAACTGCTCGACTACCTCGCGACGCGTTTCATGGAGGAAGGCTGGTCCACCAAGTGGCTGATCAGGTTTCTCATGGAGACCGAGACGTACCGAATGAGCGGCGTGCCCATCGACGCCGCCGCCGAGGCGTCGGATCCGGCCAATGTATACCTGCACCGGATGCGCGTTCAGCGCCTGGAGGGAGAGGCCATTCGCGATGCGCTGCTGGCGGTCGCGGGTAATCTTGACGCCACCATGTACGGCCCCTCGATTCAGGCCTATGTGCCCCCGTTCGAGGCGAACCGGCGCAGCCCGGCTTCGGGGCCGATGGACGGAAACCGGCGCCGCACCATCTATCTGGAGGTGCGGCGAAATCACCTGCTGCCCATCGCGGCGGTGTTCGACATGCCCGTGCCCGACACGACGATTGGCGCGCGGACGGTTTCGAATCTGCCGGCGCAGGCGCTCATCCTGATGAATGACCCGTTTGTGACGTCGCAGGCGCAGGTCTGGAGCGAGCGGCTGATCCTGGAGCATCATCCCGATCCAGCGTCGATCATGGAGGCGCTGTTCCAAACCGCGCTGGCGCGATCGCCGCGAGACGATGAGCGCGGCGCGCTGGCGGCATTTGTCGAGTCGCAGGCCGCGCTGTATGGCGTTGCGGCGGAGGAGGCCTGGCGCGATACGCGGGTCCTCGCGGATCTCTGCCACACCGTTTTCATGCTCAAGGAATTCATCTATATCGGCTAGCGCGCCGGGAGTAGATTGCATGTACAAGCATCATGAATCTGGCTGTTCCTGCGGGTCCCGCGTGAGCCCCGCGCCGATGACCCGGCGCGACATGTTGCGCCGCTGCGCGAATGGATTCGGGGCGGTCGCCCTGTCGGCGTTGATGGCCGACAAGGCGTACGGCGCGGCGGAGAAGATGACCGCGCCGGGCCTGCCCCACTACGCGGCGAAAGCGAAGCGCGTGGTGTTTCTCTATATGGACGGGGGCGTGTCGCAGGTGGACAGCTTCGATCCGAAGCCGCGCCTGACCGCCGAGAACGGCCAGCCCTTCGCCATGACTATGGAGCCGACCCAGTTCGACAACAACGGCTCGACGCTGGGAAGCCCCTGGGCCTTCAAGCGGTACGGCGAGAGCGGCGCGCCGGTTTCCGAGCTCTTTCCGCACATCGGGACGTGTGTGGACGACCTCGCCATTGTCCGGTCGATGGTGTCCAACTTCTCCGAGCACAACCAGGCCAACTACTTCCTGCACACGGGACATGGCCTGGTGGGCCGCCCGTCGATGGGCGCGTGGACGCTCTACGGGCTGGGCAGCGAGAACCAGAACCTGCCCGGGTTCGTGGTGCTCAACGGCGGCCTGATCCCGTCGGGCGGCGTGGAGAATTTCGGCGCGGGCTTTCTGCCGGCGGCCTACCAGGCGTCGCTGTTCAAGGCCCAGGACCACCCGCTGGCGAACATCGCCCCCGCCGAGGCCGCGCCGGGCGCGCAGCAGGCGCGCCTGAACCTGATGAATCGGCTGGACACGGCGGCGCTGGAACACCGGGGCCGGCTGGACGCGTTCGAGGCCGCCATCGCGAATTACGAGCTTGCCTACCGCATGCAGGTGACCGTGCCGGACCTGGTCGATTTGCGCGGTGAGTCCGACGCCACGAAGCGGCTCTACGGGCTGGAGGCGGAATACGAGCACACCCGGGCCTACGGCATGCAGTGCCTGATCGCGCGGCGCCTGCTGGAGCGTGGCGTGCGCTTCATCGAGCTCACATGTCCGCCTATCGACGGCCAGGACCGCTGGGACGCGCACGGCGATCTGGTGAGCAACCACAGCCTGAACGCGAAGGCGGTGGACCAGCCGATCGCGGGCCTGATCAAGGATTTGAAGTGCCGCGGGATGCTGGAGGACACGCTGGTGGTCTGGGCGGGCGAGTTCGGGCGGACGCCGTTCGCGCAGGGGACCGTGGGCCGGGATCACAACCCCTTCGGCTTTACCATCTGGATGGCGGGCGGCGGCGTAAAGCCGGGCATCATCTACGGGGCCACGGACGAATACGGCTACAAGGCCATCGAGAACAAGGTGGAGATCCACGACCTGCACGCGACCATGCTCCACCTGCTCGGCTTCGACCACACGAAACTTTCCTATCATTACAGCGGCCGCGACATGCGCCTGACCGACGTGCACGGACACGTGGTGCACGATATTCTGTCGTGAGCTGTGCGGGATTCCGGCTGGCGCTTGCGTGCTTCAGGGACGACAGAGACGGCAGGGACAGCAGAGACACGAATTACGCCGAGCTGGCCGCTGCGTGACCGCATCGGCGCGGCGCGGCTTCTTTCTTGATATGTTGTAAACACATCTCCGGAGGAGCACAATGACAACAAACGCCAAGCAGCCCTTTTCCCTGGCGGGAAAGGTGGCGTGGATTACGGGCAGCAGCACGGGCCTGGGCAAGGTCATGGCCATGCAGATGGGCGCGGCGGGCGCGAAGGTGACGCTGAACTACGCCAACAACCAGGCGCGAGCGGAACAGACCTTTAAGGAATTCCAGGACGCCGGCCACGAAGGCATCCTGCTGCGCGGCAACGTGATCGAGGAAGCCGAGGTCAACCGCATGGCCCGCGAAATCGCGGATTCCCTGGGGCCGGTGGATATCCTGGTGGTGAACGCGACGCCCGATCAGCCGCAGATGCCGATCGAGGAATATACCTGGGAATTCTACCAGTCCATGCTGGACTTTTTTATCAAGAGCCCCTATCTCCTGACGCGCGCCGTGCTGCCGCATATGAAGGCCCAGCGCTGGGGCCGGATCATCAACATCGGGTCGGAAGTCTTTACCCGCGGCGTCCCGAATTTCACGGCCTACTGCGCCGCGAAAGGCGGCCAGAACGGCTTCAACCGCAGCCTCGCGAGCGAGCTGGCGCCGTTTGGGATCACGGTGAACATGATTTCCCCCGGCTGGATTCCCGTGGAGCGCCACGAGAAGGACCCGCAGGAGATGAAGGACGAGTACCTGGCGGGGCTGCCCTCCAAACGCTGGGGCGTGCCGAAAGAGGTCGCGGACACGGCGGTCTTCCTGGCAAGCGACGAGGCGTCGTACGTATCCGGCCAGAATATCGCCGTAAACGGGGCGCACACGCTGGCGTAAACCGCGAAATTGCCCGAAAGCCGCCCGCGCGTGCAATTGAAGACCGGTGAACCACAACCGCACACGAATTGGGAAATGGTATCACGTTGGCGGAATGAAGCACCCACCGCCTTGGAGGCGATTCTCGGTCAAGACGGGCGTGAATAGCAGGATCGTGGACACTCCGCGGCAAAGCACGCTCAAATTCCAACGGGCACGATGAACCGGAGCCGCGCACGCCGAGTACCAAGACTAACATCGCATCCCCGAAAGGCTTCCTCAGGGCCATACGCGTGCTTCCACACAGTGGCGCACCTTGCCGCGGACAAACGAAGACGCGCCGGAGGCGAGAATGTCCGCGATCCTTGGGCTCACGAGATGCCCTGCGCGACCACGGGAGCATGGCGCCGAAGGAATTGTGGGCGGCCCTCGGCGTCTCGCGCCAGGGCGCGATGGACCTGCTCAATCCGCTGCTGGACGCCGGCCTCGTCGAGAAGGTCGGCGGAAAAAAGAGCGGGCGGTATGTGCTGCGGGGAAATTAGCGCGAGTTTGGCTTCTATTCCCGGTTCGGCTGCCGCAGTCAGGCGCCGTATTCTGCTCCGGTTCATCGGACCCGCTGGAGCAAGGCCAGTCTTAACGCAATCACGAACGCCCGCGATCCTTGGGGATCTGGCTCAAGCAATGGCCTGCGCGACTTCGAAGTCCGGATGGCGCCCCCATGTGTACCCATGCCGCTTCCGCCCATACGTCCGCCCACGTACTCCTCCACCAGCTTTCGCTTGCCGTGCAACTCATGCGCCAGCGCCCGCAGTCTGATTTGGAGAAGCGGGGCGCAATTCATTGTATTGCAACGCGCATCGTTACGCGATACACTTAAGGCATGCTACGAACGATACGGCACAAGGGAATTAAAAGGCTCGTCCAAAGAAACGATAGGAGCGGACTGAATGCCGAACAACTCCCCCGAATCGTTCGTGTGATTGCTCTGCTGGATCGGGCAACCACGCCCCAGGATTTGGACATCCCCGGGTATCACCTGCACCCCCTCCGGGGAGATTTACAGGGCTTCTGGTCGGTTCGGATAACGGGAAATTACCGCCTGATATTTCGCATGGAGAAGGGCGACGTGTTCGACATCGATCTGGTGGATTGCCATTAATAAAGGATAAGCAGCGATGAAAATCAATATGCCTCTCCCCCACCCTGGCGAAGTAATCAAACACGATTGCCTGGACGAATTGGGGCTGAATGTAACGGATGGGGCCAAGGTGTTGGGGGTAACACGAAACACACTTTCCCGGATCATCAACGGCCGCGCCGGCATATCGGCGGAAATGGCCATCCGGCTCGAAAAAGCCGGCTGGTCGAACGCCGATATGTGGTTGCGTCTCCAGGCGGCCTATGATCTGGCCGAGGCCCGAAAGCACGAGGACGAAATACACGTCGTGCGCTTCGAGATGGTGTAAGCGGGGTGTGACGGCAGCACGAACAGCAGTGATTGGAATGGCCCGCCAGTAAGATGGTATCGTGATTCAGCAAGGGCGTCAGCGCGGGCGAATCCGCTTGATCACAGGCGATCAAGCGTACGAGGATCTGGGTGTACAAACCTGGCGCGCGGAGGATAAGTAGCTAGTGCCGACCGTGTTGCGAAGCGGTCCATATCCCATCTACTTCTATAGCCATGAACCCAATGAGCCGCCGCATGTTCACGTTGACGGGAACGATTTGTCGGCCAAGTTCTGGTTGCAGCCGGTTGGCCTCGCCCGGAACTTCGGCTTCTCGCCCAGAGATTTGCGGCGGCTTCAGAAACTGGTCATTCAACATCAAACGGCATTCCTGGAGGCTTGGCATGGGCATCTTGGCGCTGACGGCTGACGAGCGCGTCACGGACGTAAAATTCGCAAGAGACACGTTGAGTGTGGCACTGCGGGACGGGCGGACCATCACCGTCCCGCTGGCCTGGTATCCGCGCTTGTTTAACGCGACAGCGGCCCAGCGGAAGAATTGGCAAGTCGCGGGTGGCGGCTACGGCATCCATTGGCCGGATCTTGATGAAGACTTGAGCACGGAGGGATTGCTTCGCGGCGCTCCGGCCCCATGCAGTCGCCAGCTTGGGGATGCGGATAACACGGGCCGCCGAGGCTGACGCCCACCCACCCGGTTTCCCTCCGATCAATAGGGAGCTGATGGAACGCTACGGGAGCATCGGAAAGTCCATCAGGCGCCTTATTCCGCTCCGTGGTGGGAGAACACCTGTCTTATCGGCGTTCCGGCGCTGCCGGGCTGAAAGAATGGATCAACGAAAATGGCGATTCCCGACGATATCGACGCAGAAAAACTCGCCGAAGCGGCCCTGGCGATACTCTGTTTGACCGCCTTTCAGGATGACCCCGTCATGCGCGCCTGGAAAGGGATGGACTGGGACCTCATGGACATGCTCTATGAGCGCGGCTGGATACGAGACCCGAAGGGCAAAGCAAAGTCCGTGGTCCTGACCGAAGAAGGCCTCGCAAAAGCCGAACACTTCCTCCAACGGCACTTCGCAAAGGACGCGGTTTGAAGCGGCATCGAACAAGGGAGCGGTCGTGGGACGCTGCTCCAGCGCAAGCCGTTATACAACGTGGAGAAGGGGATGCACCCAGACATTCTGAGGTACAACGAACAGCAAGCGCCTGACCACAAGGATGTATGCGGTGTGCTTGCCCGTGAAATCGATCGAAATCTGCCCGAGGCTGAGAATAAGATCTGGCACGCCCATCCGGTCTGGTTTCTGGAAGGCAATCCGACGGTCGGATACAGCAAGCAGAAACCGGGGATACGATTGATGTTCTGGAGCGGGGCGGATTTTGAAGAAAAGGGGTTGAGCGTAGTAGGCAAGAAATTCAAGGATGCGTCGATTTTTTACAACAACGTATTGGAAATCGACAAGAGCGATCTACAGCGCTGGCTGGAGAAGGCCAGGGAGATTCAATGGGACTACCGGAACCTGGTTAAGCGGAAAGGCCAGCTTGAGCGACTGAAGTGATGGGAGACGACTTGCTGCTGCTGCACGAAACGTATGGGCGGCGACTCTTGGGCCTTTCCGCCTTCGAAGGTGTTGCACCGGGCGATAGCCCACTCAGTGCTACTCCGCTGTTCCATTCGCCTTGAGCGGAAAGCGTTCGGGATGTTCTATGATTTCTTCCGTCAGATCGATGTCGATATCAGGCCAATGGAAGTGTCCCGGTGACACTTCGACCACATTGATGATAGCTTCCACGGGCTGGCGCTTGAACCAGGGGAAGTCCTGGTAGGACATGAACAGTTCCCTACCGCGCGCCCGTATCCAGACACCATGGGCCGAAATATTGGTGATCTCAACCGCCAAAGTGCTGTTGCCATGCGGCGACAAGCTCATCGCTATGCTCCTTCAAGTACACCCTACCTCCGGCTATACGTCCGCCCCACGTACTCCTCCAGCAGCAGCCGGAACTGGTTCGCCAGTTCGTCCTTCGTCCCGGAGTAGCTCGCGTACTTCTCCCCATCCACGTACACCGGACACACCGGGTCTTCCCCGTTCCCCGGCAGGCTGATGCCGATGTTCGCCGCCTTCGATTCCCCGGGGCCGTTCACCACGCAGCCCATCACGGCGACCTTGAGCGCCTCGACCCCTTCGAATTCATTCCGCCACGCGGGCATGCGCAGGCGCACGTAGTCCTGGGTTTCGGCGGCGAGCTCCTGGAAGGTGGTGCTCGTGGTGCGGCCGCAGCCGGGGCACGCCGTGATGCTCGGCGCGAACTGCCGGATGCCCAGTGCCTGCAGCAGCTCCTGGCACGCGTACACCTCCTCCCGCCGGTCCCCGCCGGGCTGCGGCGTGAGCGAGACCCGGATCGTGTCGCCGATCCCATCCGCCAGCAACACGCCCATCGACGCGGCGGACCAGACCTGCCCTTTCATCCCCATGCCCGCCTCCGTCAGGCCGAGGTGCAGCGGCTGGCGCGTCCGCGCGCTGAGCCGGCGGTACAGGTCGATGAGGTAGAGCGGGACGCTGGTCTTGCAGGAGATGATGATCTGGTCTTCGCGGAGTCCCGCCGCCAGGGCCAGCTCCGTGGACTGGACGGCGGAGAGAATCATACAGTCGTTTATGATTTCTTCGGAGGTCTTGCCGAGGTTTGCGTCGGTATTGATTTGCATCTGCTCCACCACCAACTCCTGGTTCAGCGAGCCCATGTTTACGCCAATTCGCACCGGTTTCTGGTGGTCCATGGCGATTTTGCAGATCGTCGCGAACTGCTCGTCCCGCTTCTGCCCCTTCCCCACGTTCCCCGGGTTGATCCGGTATTTCGCCAGCAGCCGCGCGCACGACGGGCTCCCCGTCAGCAGCCGGTGCCCGTTGTAGTGGAAATCGCCGATGATCGGCACGTTCACCCCGGCGTCGTGCATCCGCAGCACAATCTCCTCCACCGCCTCCGCCGCCTTCGGCGTGTTCACCGTAATGCGCACCAGCTCGGAGCCCGCCTCCGCCAGCGCCACAATCTGCCGCGCGGTGGACGCCGCGTCCTCCGTGTCGGTGTTGGTCATCGACTGCACCACCACCGGCGCGCCGCCGCCGACCTGCACGCCGCCAACGTTGACGCCGATGGTTTCTTTTCGGGGACTGAGGGACATCGTGGGAACTCCAAAGGCCCATCCGGGCGCGGTGTGCTGGATTGCCGGCGCGGGCGGATGCGGGGAAAGGTTCACGCGCCGCTGCCTTACCTCTATGATACGTTGTCCCGGAAAGTTGCCGCAAGACAAGCCGCAAGAAGCCCCCCCGGCAAGTGCCACGCGATTCGGCAACGCCGATTCGTGTGCCCGTGTTCCAGGCCCCCCCGAACCACCACCAGACGCGCCGGCGAGCGGCATAATTCCGTTCATTCGACTCCCATTGTGTCGGCCAGGACGGCCAACCTCCTTTGGCCCCCCAGGCATGTGCCACGCGATTCGGCAACGCCGATTCGTGTGCCCGTGTTCCAACCCCCCCGGACCCTCACCAGACGCGCCGGCGAGCGGCGCCATCCCAGCCCCTCCACACGTACATTTGCCCCGCCACTACGATCCCGCTATCATTCACCCCGGACCTCGCGCCACCCGGCGAAACAAGCCGGATCAGCCCTCGAGATGGAAGGAGATCATTACGTGCGATTCCCCACACGCTTCTCTCTGTACATCATTCCGCTTGCCCTTCTGGCCGCGTCCTGCCCCGCCAGCGCGTCCGACTGGCCCCAATTCCGCGGCCCCGACCGAAACGGCCAATCGCCCGAAACCGGACTCCTCACACACTGGCCCGAATCCGGCCCGCCCCTCCTCTGGACCGCCGAAGGCCTCGGCGCGGGCTTCTCGTCCGCCGTCGTGTCGGGTGACACCGTCTACGTCACCGGCATGCGCGAAGACGGCGCCGAGGGCCTTCTTCACGCCTTCGATCTCGACGGCAACCGCCGCTGGTCCACGCCCTACGGCCCGGAATGGGATCAGGCCCACCCCGGATCCCGCTACCCGCCCACCTTCGCCGGCGGCAGGGCCTACCTCCTCAGCGGGCGCGGCGTAGTCACCGCAATCGACGCCGCCACCGGCGAAATCATCTGGCAGCGGGACATCGCGGCGGATTTCGGCGGCGAAGCCCCCGCCATGGGCTTCGCCGAGTCCCTCCTGATCGACCGCGATCACGTGATCGTTACGCCGGGCGGCCCCGACGCCAGTGTCGTGGCCCTCAACCGGGAAAACGGCGAAACCCGCTGGACCAGCGCCGGCCTCAGCGACCAGTCGGCCTACTGTTCCCCCATCCTGATCGAACGCGGCGGCGCCCGCATGATCGTCACCCTCGTCGCCGCGACCCTGGCCGCCCTCGACCCCGAAACCGGCGCCCTGATCTGGCGCGTCCCCTTCGACGAAAACGAAGAATTGCAAAACCACGCCGTGGCCCCCGTCTACGAGAACGGCCTCCTCTACGCCACCAGCGGCCACCGAAAGGGCGGCGTACTATACGAACTCGCCCCCGATGGCCAATCCATCACCGAGCGCTGGCGCGACGAAATCCTGAACAACCACCACGGCGGCGTGATCTTTCGGGAGGGCTACCTCTACGGCGCCACGCTGAACGGGCGCTGGGTCTGCCTCGCGGCGGAGGATGGCGCCCTCCAATACGAAGCCCGCGGCGTCGGCAAAGGCTCCATCACCTACGCGGACGGCCACTTCTACTGCTACAGTGAAAAGGGCGCGCTCGGGCTGGTCCCCGCCATCCCCGGGGAACACGCGGTCACGTCGGAGTTTCGCGTCAACGCCGGCCGCGGACCCCACTGGGCCCACCCCACCATCGCGGGCGGACGCCTCTACCTGCGCCATGGCGATGTCCTGCGGTGTTATGACCTGCGCCAGTCCGGTTGAAGAAAACGGTTGACTATCCCCGGCCCCATTGCGTAGCCTGAGCCCGGCAACGAACCAGGGATTTTCGCTTGAGACACTTCGCTTTCCTCACCATCGCGCTCGCCGCCGCCGCATGCCTTCCCGCGTGCCAGGCCAGCGAGCGCCCGCCGCTGCGGAAGGGCGAGCCGCTCGCGCTGCGGGTGAACGTGCCCGCGGGCGCCGTCCAACGGGTGGATTCCTCCGCCCGCTCCCTCGGGCGCTATGAATTCATGGGCGAGGAAATCCGGATAGAGGGATTCACCCGCTTCGTCTACGAACTCCGCGCGCTCCAGCGCAGCCGCTCCGGCGACACCGAGTTCTCCGTCACCCCGCACATCTACGAAGTCAAGGATCAGGTCGTCACCCCGCGCGGCGATCGCCAGCGCCCCCCCGCTGTCCAAAACCTCTTTGCGGTCATGGAAGAGGCCATCCGCCTGCATCCCTTCCGCTTCACCGTCGGCGCCAATGGCCGGATAACCCACGTGGAAGGCCTCAACGCGCTGGAAAACGCCATCGCGGGCGTCATCTCCCGCGCCGATATCGCCTTCCCGGACATGGACCCCGTCGAGCAGCATGCGTGGCGCCGCGCCTTCATGGCGCACATCGACGAACGCCCCATCCGCCGCCATATCCACGAGGCCTACGGATTCCTGCCCGAAGGCCCCGTCCGCCTGGGGGACACCTGGCCGCCCCCCGACGCCGACGCCCCCTGGCCCTTCCTCCCCGTCACCGAGGAAACCCGCCTGATCAACCGGCGCGGCGATCAGTACTACATCCGCATTGATGGTGAATTCGACCCCCCCGCCGATTCAGACTGGACCCGCTATCGCGGCGGCTCAACCCGGGAAATCCTCGTGGATCCGGCTACCGGACTGGGCCTCAGTCAGGACGAAACCATCTACTGGCGCCGCAAACGGGGCCGCGCGCCCTGGGAGCAGTTCACCCTGCGCTCGCTCGAAGCCCGCCGCGCGGTCCAGATCCACGCTGGCCCCGTCGCCCCATCCCCCCACCTTCACGCCATCCACCGCTTTCCCTTTATGGAAGAGGCCAGGCGAGGCGCCTCGCAGTGACCGCCCAGCGGCCTGGCAAGGCCTGTCTGGGAAAGGCCGCGCCGCATATCGCGTGGGCGATGGCCTTCTTCTTCTTCGTGCTGCCGGCGCTCTTTGCGGCCATGTGGCGCTATTCGGAATCGGGCTACACCCCGCTTCAGCTTGAAAGTCCCCCGGTATACGCCCGGATCGATGCCGGCGAACGGATGTACCTCCTCACAAGTCACCGGACCTACTTCCGGCCGGCCATGCAGCCAAAATCGAAGCTCTTTCGCTCAAACCCACGGGTGGAGTTGTGGGCCATCGACCCCGCCAACGCCGCTACAATCTGGCGAAAACGGCTTGAAGAAGAAAAGCCTCCCACAATCGCCTCCGGCTCGCTGCTGGGGGTGCATGGCGACACGGTCTGGCTGCTGGCGTCCGGCGAACTCATCGCGCTCGGCGCCAAGAGCGGGACCCTGAAGGCCACGCGCGTGGATTTCGAGTCGATCAACCCCCAGCTTGCGGGGATGATTCCCGACGAGACGCGTTATTTTGCCTTCGATAAGAACGGCCTTCAGATTACGGCCACAGACGCGCGAAACTGGCGTCTCGATCCGGACACCTTCAAGGCCCATCTGGATGTAGCAGAGTCTTCGACTCCGGCGGCGGCGTTTCCGCCCGTGTTCTATTCCACGGTGATCACCTGGAGCCACCTGGTGCGCGGCATCGACACTCCCGGTGAGTGGATGGGCCTCCTGACCCCGGAGGAAGCGGTCACCTTCGAGAAGAACAATGCCCTGGGTGGGCTCACTTCCGATACCCGGCGGGGCCTGTGGGCCGGACGTTCCCACCCCCCCGGCGACAGTTTCGGAGCGCTGCCCGATTACTTCGATCTCAATCCCGTTCCGGGCGCGCCCGATTTTCTGGATGGAGGGCTGCTTCGGGAGTGCGGCACGCTGGAGGGCCTCCCGCCCATTCACCTCGCCGATCCAGACAGCGTGCTGGTGCTTCACCGGGAGCGCCTCGGCGAAACCGCCGCCTTGCGCCTCGCTCGCGTCACCCGGCCGGATGGCCGCGCCGTGTGGGAAACGGCGCTCCCACTGACCCGGGTATACTCGGTTGTGCGGGCGGAATCCGCCGTTCTTCTATTCGGGATCGAATATCGGCAGGACGATCCCGAAGTCCGCGATCCGGCGCGAGATTCGCCGCAGCGCCTGGTGGCTGTGGAGTTCGCGTCCGGAGCCACGCACGTTCACAGCCACACCGATTTCGATTCGTATCCCGAGGCGGAGCTGGTCTATTTGCGGCGGTGAGTGCCCGCATAGCGCCGCCGCGGGCTCAATGGAATTCCGCCATGGGCGGGTGTTGCGGTTGCGTTGAATTCCCCGGCAATCGGGGCGCCCGCTAGTTGAAGACCACCATCTTTCGCGCCTTGCGGGAGGTTCCGCAGCCCTTGCAGCCCCCACACGATTTGATCTTCTCCGTCACGAGATCGACGGCGATCCGCGCCGTGATCGTCGTGGCGTCCCCATCGCAACTGACCTCCGCCGCCGCGCAAATCTCCCCCGGACCGCCGCTTTCCCGGCCCAGCAACACCGCCAGCGCCGACTGGATCGCGATCAGGTGCTTCAGCCCGAGAAATTCCTCCAGCGGATCCTCCACGGGCCACGATTCGAGAAAAACTTCCGGCGTAATGCCCAGCAGGTCCTCCGCCGGCATGCCCTGGAACGCGCCAAGCAACAGGCTCTCCACCCCCACCCCCTGGCCGCACGTGCGCTTGCGAAAATGGTAGTCCACCAGGCAATCGCGGCCATCCACCGTCACGTCCATGATCTCGGTAATATCGCTACACGGCATCTTCGTACGCTTTTTCTACCTTCGCCGCAAACACGAAGTCGCTCTCGGTGAGCCCGTCTATCTTGTGGGTCCAGATCGTCACCACCACCTTGCCCCACGCCGTCAGAATGTCCGGGTGATGGTTCGCCGCCTCCGCAACATAGCCCACCCGATTGGTAAAATCGAGTGCCTCCTGGAAATTCTTGAATTGGTATTCCTTCTCCAGGTGGTGTTCCTCCACCAGGCGCCAGTCGCTGCCGAGTTGCGCATGGTAGGTGTGCAGTTCATGCCCCTTCAGCGGCGGAACGCCGCCCTTGCAGGGAACGCAATCCTTCGCGGCAAGCACTTCACATCCATCCAGCATGGGTTCCTCCTTGTCGGGTTGCGCGCTCAGACGTCGAATACCTTCGGCGGCCGGGCGTACCACAGGTTCAGGTCGGCGCGATCATCCAGCGTGACCGCGCCAAGCCGGATCGTGTAGGATTCTTCGCCGTCGCACTGGTAGCGGATTTCCCCGCCCAGGATCTCCCAGTCGCCCGATTCCGGGCCGCTGAGAATGAGCGTGTGCGGGAAGCTCTGGGGATGCCCCGTCGCCTCCAGCGTCTCGCCCGGGCCCGTCCCGCCCTTCTGCTCGTCAAAGTCCAGCGGGAAGCCGTTGATGGTGTATTGGGGAACGCCGCCCGGACCCGCCTCGCCGGTCCGGAGCACCACGTGAAACGTATCGAGTCGCGGCATCGCCTACATCCCCATCCCGGCGGGTAGTTCACTGAAATACGGATTCGTGCCCGACAGGTGATCGGTCTCGTCGAGCAGCGCCCCGAGTTCGGGGACCGCCTGCCGGAACGCCCCTTCCACGCCGGATCGCAGCGTGATCGTCGACGCCGCGCAGCCCTGGCAGCCGCCGCCCATCGTGATGTACGCCGTGTTGCCCGTCACGCGGTTGAGGGTGATTACCCCCGAGTGCGACGCAATCCCGGGATTGATCTCCTCGTCGATGACCCGTTGCAGCCGCGTGCGGATCTCGTCTTCACTCGGAATCGAGTCCTGGTACGCCGGATCCAGCACCGGCAGACCGCTCTGGAGGTGCGCGCGGATCTGTTCCGCCACCTTCTTCGCGAATTCCTCCCACGGGCTGAAATCGCTTCCATCCCGCGTCACCGTCACCGTCATGTCGTGGATAAGCACCGTGCCGATACCGCCCAGATCAAACAGGGACGCCGCCAGCGGCGACGCGGCATACGCCGTGTCCGCCTCCGGCGCCCAGAACGACATCCGCGTAAGCAGCGGGCGGTCAACTAGCAGGATACACGCGTTCGCGCGCGGTTCAAGCCGCGCCTTGATGGCGATCTGGTCGCCGGGCACGCGAGATCCGCCTTCCGCCGCGATCACCGGCGCGCTCACCACGCGGCGCGGCGCCGGCATCGGCTCATCGTCGTCCAGCTCGGCGACGGCATCCGAAACCGCCGCCGGCGCCTCGTCGGCATCCGTATTAAACACCTTGGAAAACCAGGATGGCATGGAAATTACCTCCGGTACATTGGAGAATTAGTAATACTCTAGCCGTCTGAAGTAAGGCGTTCGCCGATACGAGAGATGCCTTACTTACACGGGATGTCTTCGTCATTCCCGCGAAGGCGGGAATCCAGAGGGTTTGCAAGGTTAACGTTGCATGTTCTCTGGATCCCCACTTTTGTGGGGATGACGGTGTTCGGTCACCGAGAGCCGCCACCGTTGGGTGCGACGAGGGTGACTACTTCAGACGGCTAAAAAATAACGAAAATTACAGGTCATTGACCTCATAAAGAAAGAACAACGCCGAGACCCCATCCATTCCCCTTGTGGTCACTGGTTCGCGCACCAGGCAAAGAGATTGGCCCACTCTTCCTGTTGCTTGCGCACCACATCCCGCGGATTCGCCGGCCGCGCCGCCGCCACCTCGTCCACCAGCGCGTGCCCGTCATAGCCCGGCAACGCCGCCATCGCTGGATGTTGGCCCGCCCGGTTAAACCAGTAGTGGCTGTTCGAAAAATCGCCCTCGCGACGGTGCATAATCCCGTGCCAGTACGAACCCGTATCGTCCTTCAGCGTCTGGCTGATCTCGTGGCTGAGGTCGAGCTCGTCGATGTAGAGCCAAAGCGCCGACTGCAACGGAAGATTCTCCGCAATTGGCGGTTCTTTTATTATTTTGCGCACAATCGCCTTCAGTTCATCCGGCGCGCCCTTCCGGGGCGCCAATTCGGTCATCGCCTCGTCGAGCGGCAGCGCATCGAACAGGGGTTGTACGGCCTGGGCGATAGGATCGGGCAGATCCATAGTGCGCCTCCTTCCTGTCTACGGGAACATTCCCTTCCAAACCGCGCATTTTACCCCAGCCAGACCGCCCCGGCCAAACCGGAAGTAGTCTCCAACGCCGCGCAAAGGTTGCACCGCGCGGCCGTATCGTGGTATCTTCTTACAGCGATGGCGCTTGCGCCATGCCCCGTTGGAGAGATGACCGAGTGGCCGAAGGTGGCGCCCTGCTAAGGCGTTGTGCGACAAAATCGTACCGAGGGTTCGAATCCCTCTCTCTCCGCCATGAACTCCCAAACCCCTGGAACTCAGGGGTTTTTCCTTTTCGGCGGGACCCCGCCACTCCCGCCGGCGCCTTTTTCCTCCCCGGCCCCCTCTTGCGCCGGGGCCTTGATCGTCCGAAGGTTCGTCGGGACGATCCGCGATCGCCCATCCCGCACCAGCGGGCGCACCGGCCCCGGCACTTCCTCCTGCACATGGCAGGTCTCTCCGTCGACCGTCAAATAGGTGTCCGAGTACAGCCGGCGGCGAATCAGAATCACCGGGTTGGTGTCCCGCAGCGAGTTGGCGCGAACCTCGTCGATTTCCGCCTTGATCGCCTGTATCGACGCCTGTATCGCGGGTATCCGCGCCGATAGCAGCCGGATCGCCTGCCTGGCGCTCTCCGGAAGGGTGTGTGTCTTGCCGCGCACGCCGGCGAAGGTCTTCTGGATCTTCTCCAGATTGCCCCGCTGGTGCGCAAGCCGCGCCCGGAGTATCGCCAATTGCCCCTCAATGGTGTAATCCTCACCCGCGATCAGGTGTGTCGCGGCGGAGGCGGTGGAACCGGCCTGCCCCACATCGATCCCGCCCCGCGCGATGACCCGGCCGCCGATAACGCGCCCCTGCGGTATGAGCACCGCCCCCAGCGTCGAGATGTTCGCGTGCATGACCTCCTTCTCCACCACGATGTCCCCATTCGAGGTCACGTCCGCCTCCAGTATGTACTTGGCTCGGACGCCCCCAGACGCCACGACACGGACCCCTTCACCCCCCGTTATCCCGCCACGCACGATCAGCATGCCCGTGGTCTGGATGTGCGCGCGGTTCACCGATCCCATCACCTCCACGTCCCCCTTCGCCTCCAGCCGCGACCCCTCCTGGATGTCCCGGTGCACCACCACCGCGCCCGGGTGCGACACATTGCCCGTCTCCAGCCCGATGTCCCCCTTGATTTCGTACACTTCGTCAACGGAAAGGAGCCCGTTGTTCCACCGGAAGCGGCCATCGCACGTGGCGTAGTAGCTGGCCGTCCCGGCATCTTCCCGCACATGGGAGCCCATCCGGATGCGCTGCGCGCGCGGCTTCCGGACGCGCACCACCGCCCCGGTCACGTCCATCCCATTCTTGCCCTCGATCGGCGGGATCACCGTGGCCAGCCGCTGGCCCTCGCACACCTCGCGCTCCCCCGCCCGCTGCCGGAAGTTCACCCGCCCCGTCACCTCGTCCACCACAAATCCCGTATTGAAGTAGTCGCCGCCCCATTCAATGCGGCCATCTACCGGATACACGGGCGGTGTGCCCCGCAACAGCGCAACCCCCGTTATTACGGGTGAATCCGCCGTGTGCTCGCGCAGCCAGGCGACAATCGCGTCCTGCTTCGGCGGGCGGCGGACGCGATACCGCACCAGCTGCCGCGCGATCGCCTCCGCAAGCACCTCCAGCTCCTGGCCCGCCGTGTTCGCGTCTATCAGAACCGCCATCCGGTCCGGCGTGACGCGAACCGTGTACAGCTCGCTCTCCCCGCGCTCCGGCGGCCCCGCGGCCGCCTCCTCCCCGCCATGCGATTCCGGCGGCTGGCCTTTCGGAGAATGCTCCGGGTCGTGGGTCATGGCGGCAGCCCGAAAACGCGCGCGGCGAAACGCCCCCGGCGGCGCGCCCACGCCCGCGCGGCCGAGAAATCACGCCCGCGCGCGCTCACGCCCTCCTCCGCAGGTACATCGCGCTGTTGTTATTGCGCATCTCGATGTCGAAGAGCCCCGTCTCCCGGATTAGATCGCTCAGCCGCTTATAGCCGTAGTTGATCGAGGAAAACGACGTGTTGTTGTTAATGTAGTGGTTCACCTGCGAAAAATTGGACCACCCGTCCTCGTCCGCCTTCTCCTCCACCGCGTTCCGCAACATCTTCACCAGCCCCGCGTCCTGCCGCAATTCCTTCCGCATCTTCTTCTTGAAAATCGGGTCCACCGCGCCGCCGTTCTCCGCCTCCTCCTTCTCCGCGATCAACTTATCGGTATTGATGAACCGGGAACACGCGTTCACCAGCGACTCGGGCGTCTTCGTCGCGCCGAATCCATACACCTTGAGCCCGCTCGTCTTCAGCCGCATCACCAGCGGCGTAAAATCGCTGTCGCTCGTCATCAGCGCAATGCCGTCCAGCTCCTGGGTATACAGCAGGTCCATCGCGTCAATGATCATCGCCGCGTCCGTCGCATTCTTGCCCTTGGTGTACGCGAATTGCTGGATGGGCTGGATCGCGAACGGGTGCAACGCCTCCTCCCAGCCCTTCAGCTCGGAATTCTTCCAGTTCCCGTACGCGCGCCGGATGTTCACCACGCCGTAGTTCGCCAGTTCGTTCAACACGCCATCGATGGCCTGGTGGCTCACATTGTCACAGTCGATAAGCAGGGCTATACGCGCTTCGCGTTCCATAAAGGGCCTTTCGCGAGATTGTTTAAGGGGGAATCCCGTGATTCTAGCACAAGGGCCGCCACCGTGCACGCCCGCGCCCGGCCAATTCCGTCCGCTTCCGGGCGCCCGATCGCGCCGTGGCGCGTTCCGCCTGTCAATGAAATCTCCTTACGCGTTCCAGTCCCGCGCCGGACGGTGGCGCAGCCCATTGGCCTCGTCATCGCCGATAAACGATTCCGTCGCGGGATCAAACTTCAGTGGACGCTTCAGCAACCACGCCAGCGCCGCCGCGTGACACGCAATATGCGAATGCCGCATCACCTCCGGATTGGTCACCGTGGGCTGGCGCGATTTCACGCAATCGATGAAGTTCCGCGCATGCGCCACCACATCCAGGCCGGGGTGCTCGCCGATCTCCTGACTCGTGCTGGCTTCCGGGAGGTCCGCAAACCCGGCCTTAAGCGCGTCCGGGCCCACTTCGATGCCGCCGGTGTCCCCCGTCTCCACCCAGCCCGCGTCACCCACAAACCGGACCGGGCAGGTCCCCAGCTTCTGGATCCACCCCGGACGCACGCCAAACGGCGTTTCCAGGAAGTCCAGGATCACCTCCACGCCATTCTCGTAGCGCGCCGTGATCTTCTTTTCTTCCGGAATGTACTCCACCGGCATGGTATCGTCCGCCTGGTTTGCCCACTGGCACAGATCCACCGTATGCGCGCCCCAGTCCAGCAACCGCGACCCGGAATCAAAATCGTAATAGCCGCGCCATCCCCCCTTCACGTATTCGCTGTTGTACAGCCGCCACGGCGCGGGCCCAAGCCACATGTTCCAGTCCGCCTCCTCCTTCGCCGGCGTCGGCTCGCCCGGCAACCACTCGGTCAGATAGCTGGGCGTGTAAACCGACGCGTACATCGTCTGCAATTTCCCGAGCGCGCCGGAATGCGCGATTTCCACCGCCTGCCGGAAGTTCGCCACGCTGCGACGCTGCGTGCCCGCCTGAAAAATCCGCCCCGTCCGCTTGAACGTCTCCGCAACTTCCTGGCACAGCCCGATCGTAATCGCGCACGGCTTTTCACTGTACACATCCTTGCCCGCCTCCGCCGCCATCATCGAGGCGTGCGCGTGCCATCGATCCCCCGTCGCGATGAGCACCGCGTCAATATCGTCCCGCGCAAGCACATCGCGAAAGTCGGTATGGAGCTGGCAGTCGCTGTTGCCCTGCAGTTTGTCCACAAGCGCCTTGCCCCCCTCGCGACGGCGCTGTTGAACATCCGCCAGCGCCACGCAATGCACATCCGGCAGGGTCAGCATGCCGTTAAGGACATAGCGGCACCGCGACCCGCAGCCGATGACCCCGAGGGTGATCTTCTCGCTCGGCGCGACGCCGGCCGTCTGGGCCAGCACCTGCGACGGCACGATCGCGGGCATGGAAAGGGCCGCGGTGGATGCGATGGAAGCCTGCATAAACTGCCGGCGGGTCGATGGGCGGTTGCTCTTCATGGCTGGTGCTCTCCCTGATGATGAAATGAACGAAAATACGCTCCAGGGGCAGGCGCCACGCCGAACCCCACGGCGCATTCCGAATACCCCTATTAGGCCCCGTTTCCAGGTCTGTTGGCAAATACAACATCCACCCCCATCACCACCAAAGGATCGCGGGCATTCCCGCGACAGAAACCGCCCCGACTCACACAACACCGCCCCCCCTAATCCACCCCACCCGCGCCACGTGATGGCCCAACAAGGGACGTACCGCCGCACCGAAGCGACGCACAACAAAGCGAACCCCGCGTCAAACCGATCCCCCCGGCCCAATGGTCAGCCGCCATAGCGCGGGGGTACGTCCCGGCCCGTGTCGCCCAGACCCCGCCGCGTCAACACAGGAGACCCGGCCATCGACGAAAACGAAACCCCAACCCACCCCAGCCAATACCACCCCACACGAGCGCTTCCATCCCTCCCCATCAACACCACCCGCCCCCACCTGGCTCCCCTCCTGCAAGCCCATGCGACTGGCCTTCTTACGCCGATCGGTGCTATGATAACGAACTTTGTCATGAGGCGAATTCGAGTTCGACGACGCGCACCGGCCGCGCGCCGAACGGGGTGATTGCTGGAACGGCCCGCAATGCCCGCCCAATACACCCATAAGCCATTTTGCAACAGTACGTTACCGAGCCGCCTGGCGTCGGCCAGCTTGTGAGATTCTGGATGCCGCTGATTACCCAGGAGAAAACCGAAGCGTCCCGGCAAACGGGCGCCCACTGGGGCGGTGTGCCCGCGGATGCCCCCACGCTCCCCCTGGCCGCCCCCGAATTCACCGCGCTCCTTCAGGACACCGCGCGCCCTTTCGTCCTCGTGCGCCTGCCCGATGGCGCCCTGGCCGCCACTCGCTCCCTGCCGGATCCCGGTCTGAACGGTGACGCCCTGCCCGCCGTGGCCCTGGGCCTGCCCGTGCGCGCCGCGCAGCTGGGCGATCCAACCTTCCGTTACGACTACGGCGTGAAATTCGCCTACTACGGCGGCGCCATGGCCAACGGCATCGCCTCCGAAGAACTCGTGGAAGCCCTCGCGAACGCCGGCCTCCTGGGCATCTTCGGGGCCGCCGGCCTCGCCCTGGATCGCGTCACGCAGGCCATCGATCGCCTCCAGACCACCCTCGGCGACCTCCCCTTCGGCTGCAATCTCATCCACAGCCCCAATGAGCAGGACCTCGAAGCCGCCGTAGTGCAACTTTACCTCGACAAAGGCGTCCGACTCGCCGAGGCTTCCGCCTTTCTCGACCTGACGCCCCACGTGGTCCGCTATCGCGTTCACGGCATCCACGAGGACGAAAACGGCGCCGTCGTAACGCCGAACCGTCTCATCGCGAAGGTCTCGCGCGTCGAAGTGGCGACCAAGTTCCTTTCTCCCCCGCCCTTCGCCATTTTGGAAAAGCTCGTGGCGGCGGGACACATCACGGGACGCCAGGCGCAACTGGCCGCGCGCATTCCCATGTGCGACGATCTCACCGCGGAAGCGGATTCCGGCGGCCACACGGACAACCGCCCCGCAATCGCCCTGCTCCCCGCCATGATCGCCCTGCGTGACCGCATCCAGGCGGAATATGCCTACGCCAAAGCACCGCGCGTCGGCCTGGCCGGCGGCATTTCCACCCCCCACGCCGCCGCCGCCGCATTCGCCATGGGCGCGGCCTTCGTGGTGACCGGCACCGTGAACCAGGCCTGCGTCGAAAGCGGCTCGTCCGACATCGTGCGCCAGATGCTCGCCGAAGCCGAACAGGCCGACACCGCCATGGCGCCCGCCGCCGACATGTTCGAAATGGGCGTCGAAGTGCAGGTCCTCAAGCGCGGGACAATGTTCAGCATGCGCGCCGCGAAACTCTACGAGCTCTACCGGCACCACAAGAGCATCGAAGAATTGCCCGTCGCCGAGCGCGATAAACTCGAGAAGCAGTATTTCCGCAAGAGCATCGCGGAGGAGTGGGCTTCGACAAAGGCGTTCTTCGCCGAACGCGATCCGAAGCAGTTGGTCCGCGCCGAACAGGACCCACGCCACAAGATGGCGCTCCTTTTCCGTTCCTATCTCGGCCAGGCTTCCATCTGGGCCAATCGCGGCGATGCCTCCCGCAAAATCGATTACCAGGTCTGGTGCGGCCCCGCCATGGGCGCGTTTAACGAGTGGGTGCGCGGCTCCTTTCTTGAAGACCCGAAACGCCGCGAAGTCGCCACGGTTGTGCTGAATATTCTCCACGGCGCGGCGGTAGTCCAGCGATACACCAGCCTCACGAGCCAGGGCGTGCCCCTCCCAAGCGTATGCGGGCAATACCGGCCCCTGGACCGTTCCCAACTGGAGGAAGTAGTACAGTGACAACCCGTCCAAATTCCCCCGCCCCCGCGGATATCGCGATCGTGGGCCTGGGCTGCCTCTTCCCAAGGGCCAACCACCTGGGCGCCTTCTGGGCGAACATCAAGCACGGTGTGGACGCCATTATCGAAACCCCCGAGACGCACTGGCGGCCCGAAGACTACTACGACGCCGACCCCAAACGCCCCGACTTCACCTATGGCAGGCGCGGCGGCTTCCTGGAGCCCATCGACTTCAATCCGCTCGACTACGGCATGCCCCCCAACACGCTGGAAGCCACCGACACCGCGCAGCTCCTGGGCATGGTGGCCGCCGAGCGCGCCCTCCAGGATGCGGGCTATGGCAAGGACCTCGACTTCGATCGCGACCGCGTCAGCGTCGTACTCGGCGTCACGGGCGCCCTCGAACTGGTCATTCCCCTCGGCGCGCGCCTGGGTCACCCGAAGTGGCGCGAGGCCATGACCGATGCCGGCCTCGACCGAGAAACAATAGAAGATGTCCTCGGCCGCATGGCGGATCAGTACGTCCCCTGGCAGGAAGCCTCGTTCCCCGGTCTTCTGGGCAACGTGGTCGCCGGCCGCATCACCAAGCACCTCAACCTCGGCGGCACGAACTGCGTCGTGGACGCCGCGTGCGCCAGCTCCCTGAGCGCGGTCCACCTCGCGATGCTGGAGCTCCAATCCGGCAAGAGCGATGTCGTCCTCTCGGGCGGCGTGGACACCTTCAACGACATCTTCATGTTCATGTGCTTCAGCAAGACGCCCGCCCTTTCGCCCACGGGCGACGCAAAGCCCTTCGACGCGAATGGCGATGGCACCATCCTCGGCGAAGGACTCGGCATGGTGGTGTTGAAGCGCCTGGCCGACGCCGAGCGCGACAACGACCGCATCTACGCCGTCATCAAGGGCATTGGCGCCTCCAGCGACGGCAAGGGCGACGCCATCTACGCCCCGAGCGCGCCCGGCCAGGTGAAAGCCCTCCGGCGCGCCTACGAACAGGCCCAGATCGACCCGCACACCATCGAACTGGTCGAGGCGCACGGCACCGGAACCGCCAAGGGCGACGCGGTCGAGATCAGCGCGCTCTCCCAGGTCTACGGCGCCTCCGAAACCGGCCCCTGGTGCGCCATCGGCTCCGTGAAGTCGCAAATCGGCCACACCAAGGCCGCCGCGGGTTCCGCCGCCCTGATCAAAGCCACCCTGGCGCTCTACAACAAGGTGCTCCCCCCCACCATCAAGGTGAAGCAACCCCTGGCGCCCCTCCGCGAAGCCCAGACGCCGTTCTACGTCAACACCACCCTGCGTCCCTGGCTCCCGCGCGAGGCGCACCCCCGCCGGGCGGCACTCAGCGCCCTCGGCTTCGGCGGCAGCAACTTCCACTGCGTCCTCGAAGAGCACGGCGCGGAAAAGCCGGCCCCCGACTGGGATGGGACCGTGGAATTGCTCGCGTTTTCCGGCGCCGGCGCGGACGATCTCTCCCGCGCGCTGGACGCCTTCCCCGCGAACGGGTCCTGGGCCGAGGCGCAGCTCGCCGCACGTCAGCTTCGCGCGGATTTCGACGCCGCCGCGCCGTGCCGCTTGCTCATCGTTGCGCAGCAACACGAAACGGATCTCGGGAAGCTCATCGCGCAGGCGAAGTCCACCCTCGCAAGCAAGGGAACCAGCGCCGCCTGGACCCTCCCGACCGGCATATTTTTTGGTTACGGCGCCGCCCCCGGTAAGCTGGCCTTCGTCTTTCCCGGCCAGGGCACGCAATACACCGGCATGCTCCGCGATCTCGCGTGCCAGTTTCCGGAATTCCTCGATGTGCTCGCGCGCGCCAATGCCGTCTACGGCGGCGAAACTGCGCGCCTGAGCGACCGCATCTACCCCGTGCCCGCGTTCTCGCCGGAGGACGAGGCGGAGCAGATGAAGGCCCTCACGGCCACCGCGGTCGCCCCGTCCGCCATCGGAACCGTCAGCGCGGGCGCCCTGCGTGTCGTGGAGCGCTTCGGTATCGCGCCCGACGCCATCGCCGGACACAGCTACGGCGAGATCGTGGGCCTCCTCGCTTCGGGCAAGGTCGATGAGGACGCCTTTCACCGACTCTCCAAACTGCGCGGCGCCCTCATGGGCCAGGGCGAGGGCGACAAGGGCGCCATGATGGCCGTCCGCGCGCTCGAGGCCGACGCCGAGGCTATCATCCGCGAGGAAAACCTCGACGACGTTATCATCGCCAACAAGAACGCCCCGGAGCAGATGGTGCTGGCGGGCGGTACGGAAGCCATCGCCCGCGCGGACAAAGCCTTCGCCGCGCGCGGCGTTCAGACCAAGATTCTCCCCGTCGCCGCGGCCTTCCATAGCCGCTTTGTGTCCCACGTCCGCGACCCCTTCCTGGACGCGCTGCGCAAGATGGATCTACGCGAAGGTGACGTCACCCTCTATTCCAACACCCTCGCCGCGCCCTATCCGGCGGATCGTGAGGCGGCGGAAGTCCTGATCGCCGAGCAACTGGCGAAGCCGGTGGCCTTCGTGGATCAGATCCGCCGCATGCGTGACGACGGCGTGCATACCTTCTTCGAGATCGGGCCGGGGTCGCGAATGTCGGGCCTGATCGGCGCCATCCTCGACGATACGCCCCACCGCGCCGTGGCCGTGGACAGTTCCGGTGGCAAGCGCGACGGCGTTGCCGACCTGGCGCGCGCCCTTGCGGAGCTCGCCGCCCTGGGCCACCGCGTGGACCTGGCGGCCTGGAACGACGGTTGCCGGATCGATCCGGCCGCGCTGCGCCCCAAAGCCAAACTCAGCGTGCCCCTCTGCGGCGCCAACCATGTCACCCCGCGCGCAAAAAAACCAAAGGCCGCGCCGCGCCCCGCCGTGCAGGCGGCGGCCCACGCCCAGCCCTCGGACAACCCCATGCCTTCAAGTACCGCATCCCAAACACCGCCGACACCGGCCCCGCAGAGCGTTGCGCCCGCCGCGTCGTCCCACCCCATGGAACAGCACCTGATCGCCCTGCAGCGCATGCAGCAGCAGACCGCCGAACTGCACCGCCAGTTCCTGGAGGGCCAGCAGGCCGCCATGGAGACCTTCCGCGCGCTCCTGCTTGGCCACACGCCGGACGCCGCAAGCCCCGCGCAGCCGGCCAGGACCACGCCCGCGCCAGCCGTGCCGGTGGCGCCCCCGTCACCCGTCGCATCCACCGTTCCGGCCTCGGTCCCCTCCCACGCGCCCGAAGCGCCATCCGCCCAGTCGATTCCGTCCGCCGCCCCCGTGGTCGCGGATACAAGCCGCATTGAGGCCGCCCTGCTCGCCACGATCGCGGAAAAAACCGGCTACCCCGCCGACATGCTGGAACTCACCATGTCCCTCGACGCGGACCTGGGCATCGACTCCATCAAGCGCGTGGAAATCCTCTCCGCCCTGAAGGAACGCCTCCCCGAGGCCCCCGAATTCGGTCCCGACCAGTTAGGCCAGTTCCACAGCCTCGGCGACATCGTTTCCTACATCGGCGCGAACACGTCTTCCGCTTCCGCGCTCTCCCAGGCATCGAACGCGACCGCGGCCGACAGCAGCCACATCGAGGCCGCCCTGCTCGCCACCATCGCGGAGAAGACCGGCTATCCCGCCGACATGCTCGAACTCTCGATGGCCCTTGACGCGGACCTCGGCATCGATTCCATCAAACGCGTCGAAATCCTCTCCGCCCTGAAGGAACGCCTCCCCGAGGCCCCCGAGTTTGGTCCCGACCAGCTCGGCCAGTTCCACAGCCTCGGCGACATTGTGGCCTACATCGGCGCGAACACCGCGTCGGCAACAGCGCCACCGGCCCCGTCCGATCTTCGCCCCGCGCCCGCCGGGGCCGACACCAGCCAGATCGAAACGGCTCTGCTGCAAGTGATCGACGAGAAGACCGGCTACCCTTCCGACATGCTCGAACTCTCGATGTCCCTCGACGCGGACCTCGGCATCGATTCTATCAAGCGCGTGGAAATCCTCTCCGCCCTGAAGGAGAAACTCCCGATCACCCCGGAATTCGGCCCCGATCAACTCGGCCAGTTCCACACCCTCGGCGACATCGTGGCCTACATCGCCGCCAGCGCACCGTCCGCACCCGCGTCCGCTTCGATGGCCCCGTCCGCGCCGGCACCTGACAACGGCCAGGTAGAAGCCGCGCTCCTCGCCACCATCGCGGAGAAGACTGGCTACCCGGCCGACATGCTCGAACTCACCATGGCGCTCGACGCCGACCTCGGCATCGACTCCATCAAGCGCGTGGAGATCCTCTCCGCATTGCGGGAGAAACTCCCGAACATCCCGGAATTCGGACCCGACCAACTCGGCCAGTTCCAGACCCTCGGCGATATTGTGGCCTACATCGGCACGGGCGCCAGCGCGCCAGCCGCTCCGTCCGCGTCCCAGGAACTTCCGTCGGCGCCAGCCGCCGCCCCGGCGGGCGACCCGCTCTCCGTTGCCGCCCTCGAAGCTTTCGACTTCGAACTGGGCGCGCCTGCATCCCTGCCCGCGAACGGGACCGTCCTGCTGGTGGCCTCGGGGGATCCGCTCGACGCCACCCTGGCCGACGCCCTGCATGCCCGGGGTTTCACCACCCACACCGTACCCTGGGACAGCGATCCCGCCTCCGCCGGCGTCAACACCCCCGTGGGACTCGTGCTCGTCGCCCCGGCGGGCCCCTGTCCCGAGGGCTATGTCCCCCGGGCCTTCGACTGGATTCAGGCGATCGGCGCGCACATGCAGCGGGCCGAAAACGCGTTCCTCGCCACGGTCACCCAGATCGACGGCGCCTTCGGTCTGAACCAGGCCGGTGAGAACGCCGAATCCGGCGCGCTCGCGGGGCTCCTCAAGACCGCCGCGCAGGAATGGCCCAGCCTCCACGGCCGCGCGCTCGACATCGCCGCCGGAACCGCGCCGGAACGCCTCGTCGAAGCGATGCTCGCCGAAGGGCCGGTCGAAATCGGCGTCTCCCCGGACCGCTTCTGCACCCTGCGCCTCCAGCCGCTGGACGTACCGACCGCCGAAACAGACCCCGTCCAGCTGGGCGAGGTCGTCGTGATCAGCGGCGGCGCGCGCGGCGTGACGGCCGACGTCGCGCTCGCAATGGCGCGGGCCTGGAAACCCACCCTCGTGCTCCTGGGCCGAAGCGACGCCCCCGCCCCGGAGGAGGCCTGGCTCCAGCCGCTGCAATCCGAACAGGAAATCCAGCAGGCCCTCATTCAACAGGCCGGCGGCGCCCTGAAACCGAAGGAATTGCGCGATCGCCTGAACGCGATTCTCCGTAACCGCGCCGCGCTCCGCAATATCGAAGCCATGGAGGCCGCCGGAGCCGCCGTGGAGTACTTCGCCGCCGATATCCGCGATCGCGACGCCATCGTGGATCTGCTGGACGAAGTCCGCGGCGAGTACGGCCCGATTCGCGGCATTGTCCACGGCGCCGGCGTACTGGCGGACCGCCTCATCGCCGACAAGACCCCGGAACAGTTTGATCGCGTCTACGGGACAAAGGTCGACGGCCTGCGCGCCCTTCTGGCCGGGGCCGCTTCGGATGACCTGCGCTTCATCGTCTGCTTCTCCTCCTCCACGGGGCGATTCGGGCGAAAGGGCCAGGTTGACTACGCCGCGGCCAACGAGGCCCTCAACAAGTGCGCCCGCCGCGAGGCCCAGGCCCGCCCGGACTGCCGCGTCCTGTCCGTCAATTGGGGACCCTGGGCCGGCGGCATGGTCACCGACGATCTCGCCCGGCTTTTCAAGGCCGAGGGCGTCGGTCTCATTGGCCTGGAGGATGGCGCGCGTTACCTGGTCGACGAATTGCGCCAGCCCGCGCCGCGTCCGGTCGAGGTGGTGGTGATGGGCGGCGCCATCCCCGAGTTTAACGAAATACCGAAACCCGCCGCGCCAGCCCGCAAGACCGCCGCGCCCGCCGCGAAACCCGCCATCGAGGTCGACCTGAGCGTGGAAGCCTTTCCCTTTCTGCGCTCGCACGTCCTGAGCAACAAGGCCGTGCTCCCCGTTGCCATGATCACGGAATGGTTCGCCCATACCGCGCTCCACGCCCACCCCGGCCTCCGATTCCACGGTTTCGACAGCCTGCGCGTCTTCAAGGGCGTCACCCTCGACGCGAACGAACGCGTGCGTCTCGCCCTCTGCACGGGCGACATGCTCCGCACCCCGGACGGCTACGCGGTCCCGGTGGAGCTTCGGAGCAATCCGAGCGGCGACAAGGAAATCCTGCACGCCGCCGCGGAAATCCACCTGGCGGACGCCCTCCCCTCGGCGGAGGCCCGCATCAAGCCGGCGAATCTCCGGAAGAAGGCCTACAACAACGGTGGCCTCTACGAGGGAGGCCACCTCTTCCACGGACCGGCCTTCCAGGGGCTCCACGCGGTCGACGGCGCCGCCAACGACATCATCGCGGCCCTCGTGGGCCGCGCCCCGGCCCCGAAAGAGTGGATTGTCAGCCCGCTGCGCAACACCTGGCTCGCCGACCCCCTCATTCTCGACAGCAGCTTCCAGATGATGATCCTCTGGACCTTCCGCCAGTACGGCGTGGGCAGCCTGCCGAGCTATCTGGGCAGCTACCGTCAATACGCGGCCCGATTCCCGCAGGACGGCGCGCGCATCCTCGTCCAGGTCACGGAACACAACAAGCGGAAGGCCACGGCCGATATCGAATTTGTCGACCCGAAGTCCGGCGCACTCATCGCGCGAATTGACGGCTACGAATGTACCCTGGGCTCATTCCTGAACAAGGCCTTTCAGAACAACACCCTGGATGCGCCTGAGACTATAGGGACTGCCACGGAACAAGCGAGCAAGACGCACCAGTAACAAGGAACCAAGACACGACGCCTTAAACCGGCAGGACCCGCGCCGCCGCAGGGACTGCCACGGAACAGGCGCACAACGCGCGCCAATAACAACGAACTAAATCACAACGCCACAACCCGGCAGGACCGGCGCCAACATCCGGGGCTGTCCCGTCGTCCAAAACCATGTCCCGTCATCCGAAACGACGCAAGTACAGCTCGCGCGCTGGAATGCGCCCGACTGTATAGCCACGTAGTGGCGGCATGCCGTGGCCCAGGCGCGAGCGAAGCGAGCCCTGGGTTGACGGTTCCCAACGAGAGAGCTCCAACGGAGCGGCATAGAAGAACCTGTTATCGAATCGGTGACCCAGGGATCCACCGAGCCGCCCAATACACATTGCACTCCGGGCGCGGCAGTCCCGGAGCGGAACCTACATATCCTATGAAACAACCACCAATCGCAATCGTCGGCATGGGCGGGATCTTCCCGGACGCGCCCGATCTGGAAACCTTCTGGCAGAACATCGTCTCCGCCAGGGCCTCCGCGCGCGACGTGCCGCCCGGGCGCTGGCTCCTCGATCCGGACGACGCCTTCGACCCGGAAAAAGGCAAGGCCGACAAGGTATATTCGAAGCGCGGCTGCTTCATTGAAGGGGACATCCCGCTCGACTTCGGCGATCTCGATCTGGACCCGGCGCTCGCCCGCGCCCTCGACCCCATGTACCAGGTCCTCCTGTACGCGGGCCAGGCCGCCTTCCGCGATGCCGGCGCGCGCGGCTGGGATCACGCCCACACTGGCGTCATCCTGGGCAACCTCGCGCTGCCCACGGAGCAGTCCTCCGCCCTGGCCCGCGCGATCCTCGGACGCACCTTCGAGGAAAGAGTGCGGGGAGCCAGCGCGGATGCGCCCATGCCGCACCCGCTGAACCGCTACGTCACCGGCCTGCCCGCGGCCGTCCTGGCGAAGGCCCTCGGACTCGGCGGCGGCGCCTACACCCTCGACGCCGCCTGCGCCTCTTCCCTCTATGCCCTCAAGCTCGCCTGCGACGAACTCCAATCCGGCCGCGCGGATGTCATGCTCGCGGGCGGCGTATCGCGCCCCGATCCACTCTACACGCAGATGGGCTTCTCGCAGCTGCGCGCCCTGTCCCCGAAGGGCGTCTGCACGCCTTTCGACGAGGCGGGCGACGGTCTCGTCGTCGGCGAAGGCGCGGGCGTCTTCGTGCTCAAGCGTCTCGATGACGCCATCGCGGACGGCAACACCATCCACGGCGTTATCCGCGGCATCGGCCTTTCCAACGACGTGGGCGGCCGCTTGCTCGCCCCCACCTCCGAGGGCCAGCTACGCGCCATGCGCGCGGCCTACGAAGCCGCCGGGTGGGACCCGCGCTCGGTTGATCTCATCGAGTGCCACGCCACGGGAACCGCCGTCGGCGACGCGGTGGAAGTGGAGAGTCTCAGGCAACTCTGGACCGATGCCGGATGGAACCCGCAACAGTGCACCCTCGGTTCCGTGAAGTCGAATATCGGCCACACCCTCACTGCCGCCGGGTCCGCCGCGCTCCTGAAAACGCTCCTGGCCATACGCCACCGGCAATTGCCCCCCACCGCGAGCTACGACCATTCCCCCACAAGCTGGGCAATGGATTCGTCGCCTTTCGTCGTGCGCAGGGAAGCGTCCCCTTGGGAGGCCGAAACGCCGCGCCGCGCCGCCGTAAGCGCTTTCGGCTTCGGCGGCATCAACGCCCACGTACTCGTCGAAGAGTGGACCGCGCCCGCCGACTCGCCGAAGTCGGTCATCGAACCCCTCGAAGGCCCGGACTGCCCCATCGCCATTGTCGGCCTGGACGCCCACTTCGGGCCGTGGCGGGGCCTGGACGCCGTCCGGGAGCGCCTGCTGGGCGGCGGCGCCGACATCGCGCCTTCGGCCCCGGCCAATTGGTGGGGCGTCGAACAAAGCGCCTGGTTCCGCCGCGCGGGATTGAGCCGCACCCGGTTTCACGGCTGGGGCATCGGCGAAGTCACGTCCCGACTCGTCCGCTTCAAGATTCCCCCGAAAGAGCTCGAGGAAATGCTGCCGCAGCAGTTGCTCATGCTCCAGGTCGCCGTCAACGCCTGGGAACACGCCGGCAACGCGGGCTACGGCGACGAGTGGACGGGCGTCTACATCGGCCTCGGCCTCGACCTGAACACCACAAACTTCAATGTGCGCTGGTCCCTCCTCAACGAGGCCCGCGCCTGGCGGAAGGCGGACGGATCCGCCCCCGAAACGGAAGCGCAGTACGTACAGCAGCTGCGCGACGCCTTCGGACCCGCACTCACCGCCAACCGCACGATGGGCGCCCTCGCGAGCGTCGTGGCCAGCCGCATCGCGCGCGAACTCCGCTGCGGCGGCCCGAGTTTCACGCTCTCCGGTGAAGAAGCCTCCGGTATCCGCGCCCTGGAATGCGCCGTGCGCGCCCTGCAGCGCGGCGAGATCCGGCAGGCCATCACAGGCGCGGTCGATCTCGCGGGCGACGTCCGCGCGATCCTCGGCGCGCACCACCACAGCCCCTGCTCCCCGACGGGCGACGGAGCCGGGTTCGCCGCGGGCAGCGACGGAAGCCTCTTCGGCGAGGGTGCGGCCGCCCTGGTCCTGAAGCGCCTCGCCGACGCCGAGGCGGATGGCGATCGCGTCTACGGCGTCATTCGCGGCATCGGAAGCGCCGCGGCGGGCGGTGTGGATGCGCCCCTCTCCGCCGAAGCCTGCCGCGCGGCCCTGGATCGGGCCGCCGCTGACGCCCATGTCCCGCTGGGTTCGCTGGGCTACATCGAAACCCACGGCAGCGGCGTGCCCGCGGAGGACGCAATGGAAGCCGCCGCGTTCGCCAGCCGGGTGACGTGGGACGGGCCGCAAGAAGACATCCAGCATTGCCTCGTGGGCGCCGCAAAGAACGATATCGGCCACACGGGCGCCGCGGCGGGTCTGGCCGGCGTTCTCAAGGCCACCCTTTGCTTGCACCACGAGATGCTGCCCCCCCTGCGCCACGTGCGCCAGCCCATCGAAGCCCTGCGCCAGGGCGCAAGCCGCCTCTGGGCGCCGGACGCCCCCCAGTACTGGCTCCACGACCGCGCCGCGGGTCCCCGGCGCGCGGGTGTCGCCACGCTGGGCGTCGGCGGCGTGTATACCCACGTCATCCTGGAAGCCGCCGCGCAGCAGCTTCCCGTGATCGAACAGCCGCTCGGCCCGCGCGCGGAAGGTCTCTTCATCGTCACGGGGGAAAACACCGCCGCCCTGCTCAACGCCCTCGATCGCCTGAAACAACACGCCCAACGAGGCCAGGATCGGCCCATCGAGCGGCTCGCCCGCGACTGGTGGCGCAATAACCCCGTGGAATCGCGCGCCGGACTCCGATCCGCCGCGCTGGTGACCCGATCCGTATCGGAGTTGCTCGAGCAAATCGGCATCCTCGGCCAGGACTTGCGCAATGCGCCGGAAACCGGCATCGGCGGACGCCACCCGCAGCCCCGCGAGGTGGTCGCGCGCGACCGTATCTTCTTCAGCCCGGATCCCCTCGGCGCAACCGGTAAAATCGCATTCGTGTTCCCCGGCTCCGGAAACCACTACCCCGGAATGGGCCGCGACCTCTTCGCCCAGTGGCCCGGCGTCTTGCGCGCGCAGGATAAGGAAAACCACTGCCTCCGCCAGCAGTTCCAGCCCGACGTCTTCTGGCGCCAGGGCGCACCCGGCCTCGATGGCAACCACAAGGCCATGATCTTCGGCCAGGTCGCCCTGGGCACGGCCGTGAGCGACCTCGTGCGCGGCTTCGGCATCGAACCGCAGATCGCAATCGGCTACAGCCTCGGCGAAACCGCCAGCCTCTTCGCGCTGCGCGCCTGGCGCGACCGCGATCTCATGCTCGAACGCATCGCCAGCTCCCGCCTCTTCACCCACGAACTCGCGGGCGAATGCGACGCCGCCCGCCGCGCCTGGAAACTCCCCGGCCAGGACACGGTCGACTGGGTGCTCGGCGTCATCGACCGCCCCATGAAGGTCGCCCGGCAGGCGGTCAAAAACCGGAAAAAAGTCTACCCGCTGATCGCCAATACCTTCCAGGAATCCGTCATCGGCGGCAACCGGAAAGCGGTCGAAAAGCTCATCGCCAAGTTAGAGTGCCAGTTCATTCCGCTCGAAGGCGTCACCACCGTCCACTGCGACATCGTCAAGGAAGTCGAGCGGGAATACCGCGACCTACACCTCTTCCCCACCACGCCGCCGCCGGGCGTGGAATATTTCAGCGGGGCCTGGGGCAAGGCCTACACCGTCAACCGCGAATCCGCCGCCGACTCCGTCCTCGCCCAGGCCATCGACGGCGTCGACTTCCCCGCCGTCATTGAAGGCGCCTGGGACCACGGCGCCCGCTTCTTCCTGGAGATGGGGCCTGGCAACTCGTGCAGCCGCATGATCCAGCGCATTCTCGCGGACAGGCCGCACCTCGCGCGCCCTATCTGCCACGATGGCGCCGGCGCGGTATCCCTCGTCCTGCGCGCGCTCGGGCAACTCGTCGCCGAGGGCATGCCGGTCAATCTCGACGCCCTCTACAGCGCCGAAACTGAACAACCCGTCGCGCTCGACACCAAACCCACCGTCACCGTGCCCGTCGGCGGCGCGCCCTTCGCAGCCCCGGAATTGCCCCGGCCCGCAGCCACGGCAGTCGCGGTGCGCCCGATCGAAATCCCCATAACCATGCCCCAAAAAGCCCAGAAGGTCACCCCGTCCAACCAGTCCACTCTGTCCACTGCGTCCACTCTGTCCACGACACAGGCGCAGCCCGCCGGCGCCTCCTCCGCCCTGCTCGACAGCGTTTCGGCCGCGGAAGCCGCCACCGCCGCCGCCCACGCGCAATACCTGCGCTTCGCCGGCGCGCTCCAGGACACCCTGGCCGCCGGTATCCGCCACGCCATGGCCGCACCCGCAGCCACCCCGGCCCCCGAGCCCACTAAGTCCAACCCCCCGGCGCAACCCGCGCCCGACCTCGTCTTCGATCGCGACCAGTGCATGGAATTCGCCATCGGCGCCATCGGCAAAATGCTCGGCCCGCGCTTCGCCGAAATCGACCGCCACCCCACCCGCGTGCGCCTGCCCGACGAACCGCTCATGCTCGTCGACCGCATCACCGCGCTGGAAGGGGAGCCCGGTTCCATGGGTTCCGGCCGCGTGGTCACGGAGCACGACGTCCTGCCAAACGGCTGGTACCTCGACGGCGGCCATATCCCGACCTGTATCGCTGTGGAAGCGGGCCAGGCCGACCTCTTCCTCTCCGGCTACCTGGGGATCGATTTCCAGACGAAGGGCCTCGCGATGTACCGGCTCCTCGACGCCGAGGTCACTTTCCACGACCACACGCCAGTCGCGGGCCAGGTTATCCGCTACGACATCCACATCGACCGCTTCTTCCGCCACGGAAACCCCTGGTTCTTCCACTTCTGGTTCGACGCGACCGTGGAGGGCAAGCCCCTCATGTCCATGCGCAATGGGTGCGCCGGATTCTTCACCGAGGAAGACCTCGCGGCGGGCCAGGGCGTCGTGGACGCGCGCCTGGACCGCGAAAACAACCAGGGCGTGCTGCCCGCGGACTGGCGCGAACTCGTCCCCATGCAATCCGCGGCCTACAACGAGGATCAGGTAAACGCCCTGCGCATCGGCAACCTCGCCGGCTGCTTCGGCGAGGCCTTCCGCGGGCTCCCGCTCCAGAACCCCGTCCGCATCCCCGACGGGCGCATGAACCTCGTCCACCGCGTGGTCGAACTGACCCCGGGCGGCGGCCGCTACGGCCTCGGGAAGATCGTGGCCGAGGCGGACATCCACCCGGACGACTGGTTTATCACCTGCCACTTCGTGGACGACCGCGTCATGCCGGGCACCCTCATGTTCGAGTGCTGCCTGCACACGCTACGGATCTACCTCATGCGCATGGGCTGGGTGGCCGAAGCAGATTCCGCCTACTGGGAGCCGAAACCGGGCGTCACCGGTCGCCTCAAGTGCCGCGGCCAGGTTCTGGAGACCACGAAGCGCGTCACCTACGAAGTGAACATCAAAGAATTAGGCTACGGCCCCGCCCCCTACGCCATCGCCGACGCCCGCATGTACGCCGACGGAAAAGCCATCGTCGACATCAACAACATGTCCATTCAGCTCCAGGGCCAGACCCGCGAAGGGCTTGAGGCGCTGTGGGCCGGCGCCGCCCCGAACTTCGGCGCACCGAAGCCACCCGTCTACACCTTCGAACAGATCCTCGCCTTCTCGCAGGGCAACCCCTCGGAGGCCTTCGGCGCGCCCTACGCCATCTTTGACGCGGGACAACCCCGCAAAATCGCGCGCCTCCCGCGACCGCCCTTCCAGTTCCTCGATCGGATCACCGACGTCACCGGAGAACCCTTCGAACTCAAGGCCGGCGCCGCCGCTGAGGCCCAGTACGACATCCCCCCCGGCGAGTGGTACTTTACCGCGAACCGCCAGCCCGGAATGCCCTTCGCTGTGCTCCTGGAAATCGCCCTGCAACCCTGCGGCTGGCTCGCGGCCTACTGCGGTTCCGCCCTTACAAGCGAGACCGACCTCAAATTCCGGAACCTCGGCGGCAAGGCCATCCAGCGCCAGCCCGTGGACGCGGAAACAGGCACGATCACCATCCAGGTGAAAATGACCGCCGTGTCCACCTCCGGCGGCATGATCATCCAGCACTACGACATGGCCGTGCACGGCGCCACCGGCTGCCTTTACGAGGGAACGACCTACTTCGGCTTCTTCTCCGAAGCCGCACTGGCCGATCAGGTGGGCATTCGCGAGGCCCTACGCTATACCCCGTCGGACGCCGAACAGAACGCCAACCCACCCTTCGACTATCCCGCCGAAGCCCCATTCCCCGACGGACAGTGGTGCATGCTCGACCGCATCGTCGCCTTTGCGCCCGAGGGCGGTCCGCAGGGCCTCGGCTTCATCCGCGGCGTGATGAAAGTCGACCCCGAAAAGTGGTTCTTCCAGGCCCACTTCTACGAGGACCCCGTCTGCCCCGGATCCCTCGGCCTCGAATCCTTCCTCCAGCTCCTCAAGGTAGCCGCCGCGCGCCGGTGGAACCTCGGCCCTGACGCCGTCTTCGAGACCATCGCCATCGGCGAGGAACACGAATGGATCTACCGGGGCCAGGTAATCCCCAAAGACAACGAGGTCACCGTCGAAGCCGTCATCACCCGCGCCGACGACGCCAACCGGCTCATCCACGCCGATGGCTTCCTCATCGTGGACGGCCGCGTCATATACCAGATGAAACACTTCAGCCTGAGGGCACGGGAATAGCGAGACCCCTACGCGTGCCGGTACACTTATTACCACGATCCATCTTGATAACGCATGCCATTCCGCTCACCGCAACAAGATTCACTTCTCGTTACCACGGTCCTCCGTGGTAACGCGATACCGTTCCGCTCCGCGGAACAGAACTTTGTCATGTGACTTGGACACTCTGGGCAATCCGCAACCGGCGGACGAGGTCAATCATTGATACAGAATCGGTTCATACAACGTAGACGGGCATCCTGTTCAACGCTCGTACGCAGGAGCGTACGGGTATCCCGTTACCAAGCCTTGAGAAAACGCCTCGAAGGGGCACGGCAGCTTCGAGCCCCGGGCAACGCCCGGGGTAAACGGAATAGGTTTCCTGTGAGCCCTGAAAGGGCGGCGGAGTTTTTGCTCCCGCGCTGTACTGCGCTGCCCTTTCAGGGCGAATAAAAACTACACCACGCTTCCCCTGGGCGCTGCGCAGGGCTCGAAGCTGCATTGGCCCTTCGGGCCGAAAGAGCGGGAAACCCAAGTCGACTCAATTCAATATTGACGCGCCTTGAGCCACCATACAATTCGCGTTTATTCGTGTTCATTCGCGGTTCAATTTTATTCGGTTGCGGCCCAAGGCTGCCCTGCGATCTTCGTGCCCTTCGTGGTGCAGGTTCTTATTCGTGTAAATTCGTGTCCATTCGTGGTTAAAAAATGATCTACACCAAAGCCCACATCGATACCATCGCCTACGAGCTCGCCCCCGTCGTGGTCTCCTCCGAGGAACTCGAAGAGGCCCTCGCGCCCCTCTACCGGAAACTCCACATCCCCGTTGGCCAGCTGGAAGCCCTCACCGGCATCCAGGAGCGCCGCTGGTGGCCCGAGGGCTACGCCCTCAGCGACGGCGCCATCGCCGCCGGGCGCAAGGCCCTCGCCCACTCCGCCGTGCAACCCGCCGATATCGGCGCCGTGGTCTATTGCGGCGTCGGGCGCGACAACTTCGAACCCGCCACCGCCTGCCGCGTCGCCGGCGAACTCGGGATCGGCGGGAACGTGGCGGTCTACGACCTCAGCAACGCCTGCCTCGGCGTCCTGAACGGCATCCTCGATGTCGCCAACCGCATAGAACTCGGCCAGATCCGCGCCGGACTCGTCGTCTCCGCCGAAACCGCCCGCGACATCGTCCACGAGACCATCGAGAAGATGCTCGCAAACCCCACCATGCCCTACTACATCGAGTCCCTCGCCACCCTCACCGGCGGCTCCGGCGCGGTCGCCCTGCTCGTCACCGATGGATCCTTCCGCGCTCCCGGCGATCAGCGCCAGCTGCTCGGCGGAGTCGCCCTTGCCGCCCCGGAGCACCACGGCCTCTGCACCTGGGGCCTCGAGCGCGTGGACGGCCCCCTCCGCAAGCAGTTCATGAGCACCGACGCCGTCTCCGTCCTGAAACACGGCGTAGCCCTCGGCCTCCAGACCTGGGAAGCCTTCCTCGCCGAATTGAACTGGACCCGCGAGACCGTCGCCAAAACCATCTGCCACCAGGTCGGCAGCGCCAACCAGCAGGCCATCCTCAAATCGATCGGCATGCCCCCCGAAAAGGACTTCACCACCTTCGGCTACCTCGGCAATATGGGGACGGTGTCACTGCCGATTACGGCGGCGATTGCGGGTGAGCGGGGGTTTCTGAAGGCTGGGGAGCGGGTGGCGCTTCTGGGGATTGGGAGTGGGTTGAATTGTATGATGCTGGGGGTGCGGTGGTAGGGGGAAAGGTGGGAGGAAAGTTTGACCACGAATGGACACGAATTTACACGAATGGGAATATTTGGATCTCGCTACTACGTCCCCGATTCAGGCCGCTCTATTCCGATGCCATAATTGCGTAAATGCTTGCGAATTGTCTCGCCGAAATACTTCATGGCGATAGAGGACACAATGAAGACCGAGATTCGTAACGTCAGATCCCCGATTATGAATACCCCAATGAATAGAGGCACAATCTTAACAGAGGAGCCGACCAAGTCCTCGGCAGGGGCATCCGATAGCGTGGCGGGCAGAACAACGGCGCCTATCGCAAAGGCAAGCGCAAACAGCAGCCAATCAAGCACTCTGGCTTTTAAGAATCTCAGCATGGAGGATTGTCCCCACTTTACCGGGTTTGATGTACGCCGTGAATCTACATGTAGCATGATATCACGTTCGGGTCGATGGAGTATAAAACTTTCTGTAAAAGGGGCTAGACAAAGATGGCCGTCATTTGCTCCAGTCTAGGTGTTTTTGGAAGAAGCCAAGACGAGGAGTAATGACAGCCATGAAGGATTTTGCGGATTATCTGAGCCAGATTCAAGAAGGAGGGGAGGTAGACATCATGAAGTTGATGCTGGAGACCATGGCGAAGGCGGTGATGGAGGCTGGTGTGGCCGAGCACGTGGGGGCGGACCGTCACGAGCGCTCGGAAGGCCGGAAAGGCCATCGGAACGGGTACAAGCCGCGCAAGCTCAAGACCCGGGTTGGCGAGCTTTCCCTGGATGTCCCCCAGGTGCGCGGCACGGAGCCGTATTCGCCGCTGTTCTTCGCCAAATGGGAGCGGAGCGAGCGAGCGCTTTTGACGGCCTGCGCGGAGATGTATTTCATGGGCGTATCCACCCGGAAAGTGAAGCACGTGCTGGAGAAGATGGGCGGTTTTAGCCTGTCGGCGAGCACGGTTTCCTGCGTGGCCCAGGAGCTGGACGAGAAGCTCGCGGAGTTCCGGGAGCGCCGTCTGGACGAGCGGGAATGGCCTGTACTGATGGTGGACGCGTGCTACGTCAAAGCCCGCTCTCACGGCCGGGTGCGCAAGCAGGCCGCTCTCGTGGTTGCGGGCATCAACGATGACGGGCGCCGGGAAATTCTCACCTGGCGTCTGGCGGATTTGGAAAGCGAGGCCACCTGGACCGAGGTGTTCCGCGAATTGCGCCAGCGTGGCGTCACGGGCGTTGAGCTGGTCGTCTCGGACGGGCACCTGGGCATACAGGCGGCGGTGGGCACGCAGTGGTCCCAGGCCACCTGGCAGCGTTGCTGGACCCACTTCCAGCGCAACGCGCTGGCCAAGGTGGGTCACAAGGATAAGAAGCCGCTGGCGCAGGAGCTGCGGGCCGCCCGGAAGATTGAAGACGTCAAGACAAGCCTGGCCGAAGCGGAGCGCGTCGCGGAGCGCTGGGAGAATCAATACCCGCAAGTCGCCACGCAAATACGGGAGCAGTTCGAGGAGACCCTTGCCACGCACGACCTGCCCGGCCCGTGCCGGCGGCGGGTGTACACGACGAACATGATCGAGCGGGTCATGGCTGAGATCAAGCGGCGAACGAATGTCGTGGGCATCTTCCCCAATGTGGCGTCCGCGGACAGGCTGATTGGCGCGCACCTGCTCGAACGCCATGAAAGCTGGGTCTGTGAGCGGGCGCGCTACCTTACGATGAACTGGGTGGACGAACGCAGGGCGAATACGAAGAAGCAGAAGCAGAACGCGGCATAACCAATACTAGTACAGTTTCCCCCTCCCCCCGGGGGGAGGGGGAAACTGAAAAACAACCCGAGGTCAAAACCTAAACCCAGGCTTCAACCAAGACACCAAGACAAATTACAGAAAGTTCTTGACACCAACTTCGGGTCCTCACCACGGGAGGTCGAATCCTGGATCTTCGTGGTAAAACGCCTCTCCATTCGTGTAAATTCGTTCTACTACCCGTCATCTTGAGCGATGCTTTCATAGATGTTTTCGAATTTTCTTGATGCGGATCTGTGGTTGTTTTATGTCGCCTTTTCAGGGCTGTGTTGTTAGGTTATCGAATACCCAGGGTTCCGATCGAACCCGCCTCCGGCGCGTTTTCGATCTTCACCCTGGGCTACGGTCTGCCGCCCCTCCGGGGCTATACAACCGGGCGCCTCTTCGTGCGTCGGTCTTATTCGTGTGAATTCGTGTCCATTCGTGGTTCAACGCTATTGGTTGTGGCCATCGGCTGCGCCGTGTTTATTCGTGGTTCAAACTTTTCGTCCAAGGTACTCCCCATGCTTATTCCTGAATACCCCTACAAACCCAGGCACATCAACCGCAACGGCCTCAAGTACAGCTACCTCGACGAAGGCCAGGGCGACCCCGTGGTCATGCTCCACGGCAATCCCACGTGGTCCTTCTACTACCGCAACCTTATCGCGGCGCTCAAGGACCGCCACCGCTGCATCGCGCCCGACCACATCGGTTGCGGGCTCTCCGACAAGCCCGACGATGACCAGTACGCCTACACCCTCAAGAGCCGCGTCGATGATCTCGAAGCCCTGCTCGACCACCTCGGCGTCACCGAAAACGTCACGCTCGTCCTCCACGACTGGGGCGGCATGATCGGCATGGCCTGGGCCACGCGCCACCCCGAACGCGTCAAGCGCCTCGTCATCCTCAACACTTCCGCCTTCCACCTGCCGCCCGAAAAGCGTTTCCCCCTCGCCCTGTGGCTGTGCCGCGTCCCCCTCCTCGGCGCGGCGCTCATTCGGGGCTTCAACGCCTTCGCGCGCGCCGCGGCGGAGGTGGGGTGCAAGCGAAACCCCATGCCCAAAGAACTCCGGGACGCCTACTGCGCCCCCTACGACTCCTGGCAGAACCGAATCGCCACCCTCCGTTTCGTTCAGGACATCCCGCTCCACGGCAAGGACCCCGCCTACCCCATCGTCACCGAAGTGGAGATCAAGGCAAAACAATTCAACGATCGCCCCATGCTGATCTGCTGGGGCATGCAGGACTTCGTCTTCGACCGCCATTTCCTGAAGCGATGGACCGACACCTTCCCGAACGCGAAGGTTCATCGTTTCCACGATTGCGGCCACTACATCCTGGAGGACGCAAAGGACGAGGTAATCGGGCTGATCGAGCGGTTTCTCGCGCAATGACACGCGGCGCCGCGCTTTCACACCCATTCCATTCCGTCTTCTAAAATCTCCCGATGCCCCAGTATACAAGCTGCCGATCTGGATTGCGCGCTGGTCAATGTGCTGATGTCCTGCGGTCTCACTTCCGCGCAGGCGGAAAGCCAGTGGGGTTTGAAGGTTTGCGTGATCTCGTCTCCGGGTCCGCCCGGACGTGGTGAGGATGGATAGAAGCTTTCGTTGTACAGGATGTGGAGGCATACGGAAATCGAGAGCCCAAATCTCCGACGTATGTCCCTGAAGGCGCGGAGCGATGTGTTAGAATGACCAAACAGGACAAACTGATTGCCAGGATTCTTCGTGGGCAGTCGGATTCGAACTTAAAATTCGATGATATTCGAAAGCTGTTGATCCAGCTTGGATTTATCGAAAGAATTCGCGGAAGTCACCATGTGTTCGTGATGCCTGGGAGTGATATCCTGATAAACTTGCAGCGAGACGGGCGCCTGGCTAAGGCGTATCAAGTTCGGCAAGTAAGAGAAACGATCACGTCCAGAGGCCTGCTCGACAAGGAGGACGCCTGATGCACAAGTATGAAATCATCATCTACTGGAGTGACGAAGACGCGGCGTTCATCTCCGTGGCGCCCGAATTGCCTGGTTGCGCCGCGCACGGCCCCACACCGGAAGACGCCCTTTCCAACTGCCAGAGCGCCATTGACCTGTGGATCGATACCGCCCGCGAGTTTGGCCGCCCGATTCCCGAGCCCAAAGGCCGGCGCCTTCAATTCGCATAGCAACCGGCTCCCGGCGCCCCAGTCCACTCCGACCATCCATTCCACGTGGTCCACTCCTTCGCGCAAGCCCCACCCACTCGCACGAATAGAACCTGACTCTCCCGTGTAAAAAGCGGTAGAATGCAACGACAGCACCCGGGGCAACGCATGAGGAAGAGACTATGACCACCGAAACACCCGCCCTGTCGGGCAATATCGCCGCGCACCTCCCTCGCATGGCGCAGTTACACCCCGATCACCTTGCCGTCGCTGTGCAACGCCCCGGCGGCGCAACCGGACGCCACCGTTACGCCACCTGGACCCTGAAACAATTGGACGACCAGAGCGATCGCATCGCACACGGCCTCGATCGCGTCGGGATCGGGCGCGGCGTCCGCGCCGTCCTCATGGTCAAGCCCAGCCTCGAATTCTTCGCCCTCACCTTCGCGCTCTTCAAGGCCGGCTCCGTTCCCGTGCTCGTGGACCCCGGCATGGGCATCAAAAACCTCAAGACCTGCCTCGCGGAGGCCGAGCCACAGGCCTTCATCGGCATTCCCAAGGCCCATATCGCGCGCCAGCTCTTCGGCTGGGGCAAACCCACCGTCAAAACACTCGTTTCCGTAGGGCCGAAGCTCTTTCTCGGCGGCTACACGCTGGACGGTATCACCCTGAAGGAACCGCGCCCCTTCGCGCCCGTCGAACCCGCTCCCGGCGAAACAGCGGCCATCCTCTTCACCAGCGGCAGCACCGGCATCCCCAAGGGAGCCGTCTACACCCACGAAAACTTCAACGCCCAGGTGGAAATCCTCCGCGAGGATTATGGCATCCAGCCGGGAGAAAAGGATCTTGCCACCTTCCCGCTCTTCGCCCTTTTCGGGCCCGCCCTGGGCATGGCCGCCGTCATCCCCGACATGGACGCAAGCCAGCCGGCGACCTCGAATCCGCGTCACATTGTCGACGCCATCCACGACAACCACTGCACGAATCTCTTCGCCTCGCCAGCCCTCATCGAGCTGGTCGGGCAATACGGCATTGCCAACGGCATCACCCTGCCGACATTGAAGCGGGTCATTTCCGCCGGCGCCCCCGCAAGCAACCCCTCCCTCGCCCGCTTCGCCAAGCTCCTCCCCGACGATGTGGAGATCTTCCCATCCTACGGCGCCACCGAAGCCCTACCCGTCGCCTTCATCGGATCGAAGGAACTCCTCAGCGACACCGCCGAGGCCACCGACCAGGGCGCGGGCGTATGCGTGGGACGCACGGTGCACGGCGTCGAGGCCTCCGTGATCCACATCGCCGACGACCCCATCGAGCACTGGTCCGACAAGCTCCATTGCGCGCCCGGAGAAATCGGCGAGATCACCGTGACCGGCCCCGTGGTCACCAAGGCCTACTACAACCGCCCCGATTCCACGAAGCTTGCGAAGATAAAGCATCCGTACCTCGGCATCATCTATCACCGCATGGGCGACGTGGGTTACTTCGACGATCAGGGCCGGCTCTGGATGTGCGGGCGCAAGGCGCACCGTGTCGTAACCCCCGAGGCCACGCTCTTCACCATCCCCGTCGAGCGTATCTTCAATACCCACCCCGCCGTCAAGCGCACCGCCCTCGTCGGCGTTTCGAAGGGCGGCGTTACCATCCCCGTCCTCTGTGTTGAGAAAGCCCCCGACACCGGCGGTCGCGACGACGAAACCATCATCAACGAATTGAAGGCCATCGGCGGGCGCCACGAAATCACCCGTCCGGTGCACACCTTCCTGTTTCACCCCGCTTTCCCGGTCGATGTGCGGCACAACGCAAAAATCTTCCGGGAAGAGCTTGCGGAATGGGCGAAAGGGAAATTCTCGTGACCGTTCTCGTTACCGGCGGCGGCGGGTTTCTCGGCGGCGCGATTGTTTCCCAACTCCTGGCCCGCGGGGAAAATGTGCGCAGCGTCGCGCGCGGCGCCTACCCGGAACTGGAGGCCAGGGGCGTAACCTGCGTCCGCGGCGACCTGGCCGATCCCGAGGTCGCCGCCGAAGCCGTGTCGGGGTGTGACGCCGTGATACACGTCGCCGCGAAAGCCGGCGTCTGGGGGCCGCACGACGATTACTACCGCGCCAACGTCACCGCCACCCGAAACCTGCTGGAGGCCTGCCGCGAACAGCACATCGGTAAACTTGTTTACACCAGCACGCCGAGCGTCACCTTCAACGGTGAAGACGAGAGCGGCGTCGACGAATCCGCCCCTTACGCAACGCGCTTTCTCTGCCACTACGCCGCCACCAAGGCCCGGGCCGAGCAGGATGTCCTCGCCGCGAACAGCCCGGCGCTCGCCACCGTCGCCCTCCGTCCCCACCTCATCTGGGGTCCCGGCGACAACCACCTCGTGCCCCGCCTCATTGCCCGCGCAAAGGCCGGAAAAGTGAAGATCGTCGGCCGCGGCGGCAATCTCGTCGACGCCACCTACATCGACAACGCCGCCGCCGCGCACCTGAATGCCCTCGACGCCCTCGCCCCCGATGCCCCATGCGCGGGGAAGGCCTATTTCATTTCCAATGGCGAACCCGTCGCCATGGATGTCCTCCTGAACCAGATCCTCGCCGCAGCGGGCCTCCCGCCTATCACGAAAAAGGTCCCCGCGGGCGTCGCCTATGCCGCCGGCGCCGCGATGGAGGCCGTATACAACCTCCTTGGAAAGGACGAAGAGCCGATCATGACCCGATTCGTCGCCCGCCAGCTGGCCACCGCCCACTGGTTCGATATTTCGGCCGCGCGGCGCGATCTGGGATACAATCCCGCGGTAAGCATGGCGGAGGGCATGGAGCGCCTCGCGGTATGGATCCGGAACCGCCGCGAATGCATACCATAAATGGGGAATCGGCTATGGCTGTGTCACGACGCTACGGGAACGGGTCCGCATGTTTGAAACCCTCGTATTGATTGGCTTTGTGGCAATCGCCGCCTGGCTCCTGGCTGGATTACTCCTCGCCGCGCCGCTCTACCGAAGTCTCTCGAAACGTGTCGAACCGGGCAGGCTCCCCCGCCTCGATCGCCTTTTCCTCGCGCCGGGAATCGCCGTCTTCTGGCCCGTGCTACTCTGGCGGAGTAAGAACAAGACCGGGCGGCTCCCCCAGCCCAACCTCGGGCGCGCGGAACACGTCGCACGGTGGCAGCCACCCATCGCGGTCATCACCTTCCTGGCCACGCCGCCCATACTCGCGCTCGCCCTGCTCGGGCGCGATGTCAGCCCACTGTCCCAACCCATTCCGTTTGCCGTGATACCGGACAACGAGCTCCTCAGCTATGGCGCCAATCTCGGAAACGCTTTTCCATCGCTGCCCGCCGAAGTTTTTCCCGCGCGCACCACAGCCCGCGAGTACGGTCTGGAGTTGCGTTTTCGGGACGGTGAGCAGGCGCTCCCCTCGATCATATACTGGGCCCCGACGCAGACCAGCGGCGATATCCTCCCCGACGGTTCCGTGTATATCGGACTCTTGTGGCCTTGGCCAAACCTCTGGCGCCGCTTTCCAGAGCAACAAATGTCCCGCGAAGGATTCTGGTATGTATACCACATGCTGGATCGGTCTCTCGAACGTCTCGAAGCAACCAGCGGCAGTTCGAGGGGACGCCGATGAGCGCTGCGCCGCACAAACATTGGTCCGTTCGTACGCGATACTACGATGCCGCCATCGTGGCGTTCATCGTGCTGTCCGCCGCCGCCTTTTGCGCAACCACGCTGACCCTCCATCCCGATACCCCCATCCTCGCGCTGGCGTTGCGATGCAGCGCGTTCATGGCCCTGTACCTCCTCCATGTCGTTCTCTGCCTCGGGCCCCTCGCGCGCCTGAACCCGCGCTTCCTCGCGCTGCGCTATGATCGGCGTCATCTGGGCGTCTGCCTCTTCCTACTCGCCCTGCTCCACGCCGTTCTTGCCATATACCAATACCGCGGCCCCAATGCTTTTCCTCTAATGAGCCTCTTCACCGCCTATGCCGCCGAATACCGCGGCGCATTCGCGTCCCCCGAACGCCTCGCCCAAATTCCCTTCGAGCCCTTCGGCGTGCTCGCACTGCTCTGCCTCTACGTCCTCGCCGCCAGCAGCCACGATTTCTGGCAGCGCATCCTGGGCCCCGGCGTCTGGCGTCTCCTCCACCTGCTCGTCTATCCAGCGTACCTGCTTGTGGTGCTGCACGTGGCCTTCGGCTACCTGCAATCCGAATTCCACCTCGTTTACCCGCTCACGATTGCCGTGGGCGCCATCCTATTGTTGGTCCTGCACACCGCGGCTTTTCTGAAGGCTCGTAAACCGCGTATCGCCACCCCGGACGTGACGCCGCCGGACGGATTCCACACCGTATGCCGCGCCTCCGACCTGCCCACAGGCACAGGCCTGGGCGTGCGGATCGGGGGGCATTCCATCGCCATATTCGCCTCCGCTGGCCGTGTATACGCCACCGGAGCCCTATGCCCCCATCAAGGAGGGCCGCTTGCCGAGGGACAGATCGCGGAGGGCGCCATCACCTGCCCCTGGCACGGCGCCCGCTTCCGGCTGGATTCCGGGCAACCCCTCTCCGGGTCCGCGTTTCCTGTTCCGGTCTACCCGGTGTGCATTCGCGAAGGCGTGGTATTTGTCCAGCCACGCCCCTTGGAACCAGGTTCCGAACCCGCCGGGGCTGCATCCATGGATGTGCCCTCCGAAGAGGCGTCCGTTCCGCCTGATTTTCACCTGGGCGAGCCTGGACGCTTCCCTGCGCCGCTCTACGAGTTCCTGCAAATGGCGTCCGCCCTCTTCGTCCTCGGCGGCGCCGCGCTTCTGGCTGCCTTTGCGGCGGCCCAGTCTCCGCCTGACCCCGGCATGATTACCCGGGGACACGGCCGAACCCTCGACGGCGTCCTACGGATGGATCCCGTCCCGGCCCTGTATGTACCTGGCCCGGCGGACAGTACCGGCTACCGCCCGGGATACTACTTTCCACTCGGTGGGCCCGGCCTGACTGGAATTCCGGAAAGCTGGCGTGAATTCGACGGAGCGTTTATCAGCGCGGAAGGCGACTTTTTCCACCGCCATGAAGTGGCCATGCTGCAACTCAAGTCCGATGCGCCACCGATGCGTGTGGAACCGCCAGCTGGCGGCGTGGTTCCAACCCCGCCTCGGGTAATTGGAGATACCTCCATCTCCGGCGAACTCGTTTCGCTGCCGTGCTCGCTCGGATCGATGCGCCCCGGGGCGGGGAAGCTCCACCGCGGCTGCGCCGTGCGTTGCCTCGCCGCCGGGACAACGCCGGGGCTTCTGGTCCACGCGACAGGCAACCGCTCCACGGTGGTGCTCCTGGCGGGGAACGGCAATGCCCCACTGAGCTTCGACCTGGCGCTGGCGGGCGCCCGCGTCACAGTCGAGGGGCTCCTGGAGCGCTACGACGGCTTCAGCCTGCTTCGGGCCAGTTCGATTGTTCCCTATCGGCCGGAATAGCGCCCGTCGAAGGCCTCCCCGCCGCCAGGGCAATCGCATTTAAGCTTCCAACTCGAGCCGATCCCCACATGAACCACCTTCAATGTTAAAAAGGGCGCGTGTTGGAGCGCTGGCATTTCACCTACGGCGAATCTCTGACCTTGCCGGCACAGATGCCGGCGCTCCAAAACGCTCACTATCGTTGATTCAAGGTTCCAAATCGACTCAAGTTTACCCCCATATTCCGAGCTCGAGTTTAAATGCGATTGCCCTGTCCCCGCCGCTTGTAACGCCCCGCACACGCCCAGTATAGTAACAGGCGTAAGCATGTGAACCCAATGATCGCGACCCGCGGTACGACCCCACGGAGCACCCCAGGTGACGGCAGAAACCCAGGAAAACGAAGGCTACGCCACCTCGCGCGCGCACTCCAGCCGCCTGCGATGCGCCTGGCGTATCCTGTGCATGCTGGCCGGCACCGCCCGCGTCGTCCCCCCCTATTACATTGGACAGTTTCGCTACAAGACCGAGAAGGAACGGGTAAACCTCCTCTACCGCGGCACCCAGGACTGGCTCGGCGCCATGGCCCGCGCCATCGGCGTCGAAGTTACCGTCGAAGGAACCCCGCCCGAACACGGTTCCTTCCTGGCGCCCAACCACATCACCTACGCCGACATCGCCGTACTGCCCGTCGCCGCCCGCATGTGGTTCGTCTCCAAGGCCGACGTGTTGAAGTGGCCCCTGTTCGGGTGGCTCTTCCGCTTCTCGCGCAACCTCACCGTTGATCGCAACGACCGGCGCTGCCTCGCCGCCACCAATGACAGCATCGCTCGGCGCATCCAGGAGGGCTACAACGTCTGCGTCTTCCTCGAAGGCACGACCTCCGGCGGCACGGCTCTGCTCCCCTTCCGCGCCCCCCTCCTCCAGCCCGCGCTCGACGCCGGCGTCGATATCGTCCCGGTCTGTATTACCTGGCGCGCCGGCGACCCCGCAATAGACCTCGAACAGGACATCGCCTACTGGCGCGGCACGCCCATGGGCCCACACGTCCTGCGCTTCCTCGGCTTCAAGGGCATCCATTGCACCATCCGCTTCGGCGACCCCATCAAAGCCGAAGGCGACCGCAAGGAACTCGCCGAAAAAGTCCACGCCGCCGTCCAGGCCATGCACGAAGAAGCCCAGCGCCACCCCGCACGGACTGCCAACCGAGACTAATACCACCCCAGTCCACCCCATCCACCAAGCACACCCCATCCACCAAGTCCACTCAGTCCACTCTGTCCACCAAGTCCACTCTGTCCACCAAGTCCACCACCCGTTCGATGTATCCCAGGGCGCAAAGTCCCAAGGATGCGGCAAAGGCTGGGAGCGCAGGTCGAAGACGCGCCGTGGTGGGCGTCCCCGCCTGCCAGGCGGCGAAGCCGCCGTCCATTTTCATCCTTAATAGGTGACGCTACGCGTCATGAAAGACTGTACCCCAAAGGCCCTACTCCCCCAGGGCCGTCGCCACCGCTTCCGCCACCCGATCGCCGCGCAGGTTTTTCGCGACAACCTTACCGTCCGGGCCAATCAGGAAAATGGAGGGGATACCGCGAACACCGTAGTTGTCAAGCACATCCGTCTCGGACCACGGCCCCAGATATCCCTGGACCCACTTCAGGTCCTCGTCCTTCACGTAGTTCGCCAGCCTGTCCCGTTCGTTGTCCACGCTGAGCCCGAGCATTTCAAACGCTGGATGCTGCCCGAACCTCTCGTACAGCGCCTTCATTTTCGGCATCTCCGCAATGCACGGCCCGCACCAGGTCGCCCAGAAATCAATCAGGACATACTTGCCCTGAAAATCCGAAAGCGTAATCGACCTGCCCTCCAGGGTCTCCGCCGTGAATGCCGGCGCCGCATCCCCCGGCTGAAGATGATCGTATAATTTGACCGTTATCGCGCCCAGGTCGACTTCGCCTCCCTCGCCTTCGGGCACCGTCACCGCGAGGCTCGCCATACCCGAACCCATGGGGCCGGTTTTATCCTTGTCTTTGGCGTCGTCGTCCACCTCGATGTATAAGTGATACGCGCCGGGAAGCACATCGGCCACTTCAAAGCGCCCGTCTTCTTCCACATCCACCACGTACATGCGCTGGCGCCCGCGTATGGCCCTGGCTTCCTCTGAATCGTAACGTTCCCTGCGCCAGGCCTCCGCCTCTTCCCGCGTGAGTCCTGCCGGTGGGGCGGCTTCGTCGCGCTCGATCGAATACAGGCGACGGCTACTCCCCGCTTGCCAGCCTATGTCGATCCGGGCGTTCTCCGGCGCGACCATCCGCCCCCGAACGGTCCAGCCGCCGTTCCCCAGTTCAACCTCCAGCGTTTCGCCAGGTTTCGGAAACAGTATCCGGGTATGGCTGGAAGTCCACGCTGGCCACGAGGCGCCCCCTTGTATCCGAACGTACTCGACAAAGCGCCCCACCTTCACCTCGCTCGGTTCCACCTCCTCGAACACAAACCGCCCCTCCGTATCCGCATGAACCCGCTTCATTTCCTTCCCACTGCCGCGCTCCACATATTCCAGCGCAATCTCCCCCGACGCCGGTTTCCCGTCCTGGTAGTGGATTCCCTCGATCCGCGCCGGTTCCGCCGAATACGCCGAACCAGACGCCAAAAAACCGCTCAGCAACCCCAATACGATACACCGATGCGTGCTCAACATGGTCTTGCCCTCCTGGAAATGGGTTGTGGAGCCGCCACTACCGCATTCGCGGCCTTCCACCTTATCCATCGTCTCACCCCGTGGACCATCCGCGAAGCAAGCCATTATTCCTTATACGACTGGCAGGTCGATCCTGTCAACGAAAAAATGCGTGCGAATAACCGCATTCCCCCCTCTCCGCCGAACCAACCCACGCTTTCGGTGTCCAATCCTGTACCATGCCAACAAACGTATCGAACACATTTCCGACTGAAGCGTTAACAAGGTAGACAGACGCCGAAGCGTCGGCAACCAACCAGGTTCCGGAGCAGACTGGATGACCATGGACGACCAACGTCGCGCGGACCGGGTGCGGGCGGCTCTCGACCGGTACGAAGCCCCCCTCATACGGTACGCAACGCGGCTAACCGGCAACGGCGAGCTGGCGCGAGACATTGTGCAGGACACCTTCGTAAAGCTGTGCACCGCGGACTGGGCGCGCATTGAGGCCCATCTCGCCCCCTGGCTCTACCGGGTCTGCCGAAACCGCGCCCTCGACGTCCTGAAGAAGGAAAACCGCATGATACCCCTCGCAGAAGGACAAGCCGAGGCCCGGCCGGACGAAAAACCGGTCCCGGGCGAGGTCGCCGAAGGCCACGAGGCCGAAGCGCTCGTTCACGCCGCCCTGGCGCGGCTCCCGGAAAAGAACCAGGAGATATTCCGCCTCAAGTTCCAGCACGAACTCACCTACAAGGAAATCAGCGAGGTCACCGGGCACGACGTAAACAACATCCGCTACGTCATCCATACCACCCTCAAGACCCTCCGCCAACAACTCCAGGGCCGCCTCGACCCGGCCCTCGGCCAGTAAAGGAGTCCCCCCCATGCGACTCGACAAAGACGATCCCCGCCTCATGGACTACATCCTCGGCGAATTGGAAGACGGCGAAGCCCAGACCCTCGCCGCCGCCCTGGAAGCCGAAGAAAACAAGGACGCCCGCGATCTCGTGGAAGAACTTCGCGGCGTCGCAAACACCACGCGCCGCATCCTGCGGGAAGACGAAGCGGCGAACGCGCTCACCGACGAGCAGCGCGCCGCGATTGTGGGGACGGCGGAGGAGGTGCCGGAGAACGTGGTACGGATGAAGAGACGAAAGTCCATCTTCCCTGGACTCTTAACGGCTGCGGCAGTAATTGCCATTCTCGCGGCCATTGCGATCCCGAACACGCAAAAGTGGATATCGAAAGGCTACTATTTGGCTTCGGAATCTGCGCAACATGCGGAACCGCCTCCCCCGCCCATCGGCAGGGATAACTTCGGTGAATTCAGAGACCCAGTTGGTACGCTCGGTGCCAGATCAGGTAGACACGACATGGAGACGATCAAATCAGAAGACAGCACCGTATACTCGTCAGGATTCCCCGGAATCGCGGGGCAGCGGGAATCCGCTCCGTCGGAGTCGACGATCACGATCGGCAAAGAGGTTCCCTTCGTTTCGGGAACTTCAAGACCCACAGAGCCCGCGCCCAAACCAGGTCAGCTCCTCGAACAAGAATCCGAGATCGTCGAAGCCCGGAACCGCCTCGAAATACGCGCCAACCTGAACGACGGACTGAGCCTGAGCTACGAAACCGACGGCGGAGCCAGCGGGGAACCAGTTGTACCCTCCGCGCCGCCCGAGACCGAACAGTGGGCCGAATACAACGTCGGCAACCTCACCGGCCAGACGGAAATCTCTGAACTCGCCTCGAACATACCCGACGATGAAGCCACGGGCCTGCGGCTGGGCGCCGACCGCGATGCCTTTCGTGAACCCTGGAAGTGGAACACCCCCGACAACAAGCCCACCGAAATCGTCGGCGGCCCCGGCACGGAGACCTACGTCAAGGTCGCGGGCGTGAAGCCCTTCCTCGCCGTCCGCGACGAGCCCCTGTCCACCTTCAGCATCGACGTGGACACCGCCGCCTACAGCAATGTCCGCCGCTTCCTGAACCAGGGACACCTCCCGCCGCCGGACGCCGTGCGCATCGAGGAGATGATTAACTATTTCGCCTACGCGTATCCGCAGCCCGTGGATGGCCGCCCCTTCGCGGTGAATGTCATGGGCGCGCCCGCCCCCTGGGCCCCGCAGCACCGCCTCGTGCGCATCGGCATCAAAGGCCTGGAAGTACCCCAGAGTGAGCGCCCCCCGGCGAACCTGGTCTTCCTGCTGGACGTCTCGGGCTCGATGGGCGACGCGAACAAGCTCCCGCTCGTAAAGGAGTCGATGAAGACCCTCCTCGGACAGCTTCGCCCCAACGACCGCGTGGCCATCGTGACCTATGCGGGCGACGCTCGGAAGGTGCTCGACCCGACCCCGTGCAGCGAACGCGGCTCCATCGTCGCAGCCATCGACAGCCTCCGCGCCGGCGGCAGCACCAACGGCGCCGGCGGCATCGAGATGGCCTACGATCTAGCCCAATCAGGCTTCATCCGCGGCGGCATCAACCGCGTCATCATCGCCACGGATGGCGACTTCAATGTCGGCGTCACGTCCCACGGCGGCCTGATGTCCCTGATCGAAGCCCGCGCAAAATCCGGCGTCTTCCTCACCGCCCTGGGCTTCGGCATGGGCAACCTGAAGGACGCAACCCTCGAGCAGCTCGCCAACCGCGGCAACGGCAACTACGCCTACATCGACAACCACGCCGAAGCGCGCCGCGCGCTGGTCGACCAGCTCGCCGGCACGCTTCAGACTATCGCGAAGGACGTCAAGATCCAGGTCGAGTTCAATCCGGCGCGGGTATCGCACTACCGCCTCCTGGGCTACGAAAACCGCGCGCTGGCGAACCGCGACTTCAACGACGATACGAAAGACGCCGGCGAGATCGGCGCGGGCCACACCGTGACCGCGCTCTACGAAATCATCCCGGCGGGCAGCGGCCCCGCGCCCGGCGTCGACCCCCTGAAGTACCAGGCTGTGGAACCCGATGTGGACTCCCTGAAGTACGGCGCCGCGCCTGCCGGCGATAGAGAAACCCCGATCCTGCCCGGTCCGGAACCGACGCCCCGGCCCGACATTGCGCCGCTCCCCGAATGGCTCACGGTGAAACTCCGCTACAAAGAACCCGAAGCCAGCGAAAGCACGCGTCTCGATGTCCCCCTGGCCACCGTCAACAACGACCTCCGCGAGGCCGACGCCGACTTCCGCTTCGCCTCCGCTGTCGCCGCCTTCGGGCAGGTGCTCCGCCACAGCGGCTACCGCCACCCCAGCAACTTCGACCGCATCATCGAGATGGCCCGCGCCGCAAGCAACGGCGATCCCGACCGCGAAGCCTTCGTCGACCTGGTCATCACCGCCAAGACCCTCACCGGGTCAAGATAGCGGGAAAACGGCAGGGGGCCACAATCCGGCGGGCGTCCAAAGCGGCGCCCGCCGGGGGACTGCCAACCGCGACCAAAACCAACGCCGCGAAACCGCCCAAACCAACCCAATTTCGCGAATGGCTGCTCCGAAAAAAAGCGCCTCAGCATCACCACAACTACCTCATGCAAACCAGATTAACGTTTCTCAAACAAGGAAGCGGCAAAGGCTGGGAGCGCAGGCGTCCCCGCCTGCCAGGCGGCGAAGCCGCCGTCCATTCTCATCCTTAACGGGTGACGCAACGCGTCATGAGCGACGGCTCCGAAATATCAAAGGGAGCGATGGGTGCCATCCTCCTGCGGCGGATCTCCGACGTTCAAGCTCCGCAGCTCCGCCGCGAAGGCTTGAGCGTGCGAGACTTAAGATGTGCCCAACAGTCATGGGCAGTGCTTCAACTTTACCAGATCGCGCAACGCGTCATGAATGTCTGTACCCCCAGAATCCACCCCGCCAATTCTCTTCACTCTTCTCCCTTCACCATTCACTCTTCAAACCAGCCACCCCACCAGCCCGATCGCTCCCCCCAGCAGCACCACCGCCCCACACCCCGCCTTCGCCCCCGCCGCAAACCGCTCCGGACACTCCGCCCGCAACTGCCGCTCAAGATCTTCCACGAACTCCTTCGACTCCTTCAGCCCCGTCCCCGTCGCCTCCTTGTAAATCTTGATCGCTTCGATCTTCCGGCCCGCAAAGATCGCCTCCGTCATACGCTGGGCATCTTCCTCCGGCATCCCGCTCATATCCGCGCTCCTTCTGGTTGGCGGCGCCGCGCGGGAAACATCTCCCGAAGCCGCGCCACAAGCTCGCTTTCTTCAAACAACCCCGGAATCTCACCCGCCTCCAGGCGCTCCCCCCGAATTCCCAGCCCCACCCCCATCGCCGCCGCGCCAAGCACCCGCTCCGGCGTCCACCCTTCCGCACGGTAGTCCCGAAGCCCCCTGGAAAAGTCCCGCTTACTCAGCTTCCGCCCCCGCGTGTCCGTGATCAGCGGATGGTGCAGATAGAACGGCGGCGTTTCACGCCCCAGTCTGCCGCCCAGCAAGATCTGGCGCCCCGTGGATTCCAACAGGTCCTCGCCGCGAATCACCAGATTCACCTCCCGATCCCAATCATCCACCACGACCGCATACTGATACGTCCAGTTCCCGTGACGGTCCCGCAACAGCACGTCGCCGCATTGCCGAGACGGATCCTGCGACAGGCGTCCCGCCAGGACATCGTCAAACGCCACCGCGCCCGTATCAAGCCGCAACCGCACGCCCGCCGCCGACCCCGGGTCGTACCCCCGATCGCGGCAGTGCCCGTCGTAACACAATTCCCCCGGCTGCGGGCCCGTACGTTCCAGGATCTCCCGGCGCGAACAGCGGCACGTATACACGAGCCCCCGCGCCGCCAGGCCCTCCAGCAATTCGGCGTAGCGCGCCCCGCGATCCGATTGTCGGTAGGGCGTCTCGCCCCCGCGAAATTCCGCGGGCAGTCCCCGGTCCGGAGCCAGCCCCAGCCATTCAAGATCCTCCAGAATGGCCGTTTCATATTCCGGACGGCAACGGCCCCGATCATGATCCTCCAGGCGCAGGATCACCGCTCCGCCAAGCGCCCGGGTCACCCCCCACACGCAGATCGCGTTCACCAGGTGGCCCAGGTGCAGGTAGCCCGTCGGGCTTGGCGCAAAACGCGACACCGCCGCGAAGCCGTCGTTATTGGAATCTGCCACGGTCTCCATCACAGCCCTGCCCGCCGCCCCGCGCGGTTGGTTCGCCTCGTCACGGAAAAGCCTGACACACCCGAGCGCCCCCCCGCAAGGCGGGCGCAACTAAGGGCAACCGCACTTGGCGCAGTAGCGATAGCGATGCGACATTCAGGCTGCGACTCGTGTGAAAAGGCAGTGTCGTTGGAGCGCCGGCATCTCTGCCGGCACGGATGCCGGCGCTCCACCGCGCCCACCTCATTTGAACCAAGGAGCCGATACCGCTCTGGCTGCGGCCCAATAGGGCGCAGCCTGGTTGGGATGCGATTGCCCTGGCGTGTGATTTTGTGGCATTCCGGGCGGCACGCTGGTAAAGTTAGACCCTTTCGCGAAGCCACGGCGGCTTCCCCCTGTTCATTCCAACCGGGGCCTGCGATGTCCGGCCCCCCGTACCTGGAGAGTGTGTCTATGCCGAGCCAGCGAGAGAGCGGTTCCGTCCACCCGGGCATCAACTGGGGCCCCTTCACAACCCGCATCCCCTTCATCCACACCCGCTTCGAATGGCAGGACCTCGTCCAGGGCATCTTCGTCGCGGGCGCCACAGGCCTGGCCACCGTGCCCATCCTCACGCACTATCTGGGCCTCTCCTTTGAAGAAGCCGTCGCCTGCATGTTCATACAGTCCCTCATCCTGTGCAGCGCCCCGATTCTTTTCGGCGAGCCCTTCGCCCCCGGCATGGTCACCCCCGCGCTCCCGCTCATGCTTCTGGCCATCAGCGGCCCCGACATGGCCACTCCGGAGGACCGCCTGCACTTTCTCACCGCCGCCTCCATCAACCTCGCCATCATCCTCTTCGTTCTCGGCATCACCGGACTCGGCAGCCGTTTCATCGAGTGGATCCCGCCCGCGCTCAAGGGCGGCATTATCCTCGGCGCCGCCATCGCCGCCCTCAAGCGCGTCTTCCTCGACGACGCCGACAAACTCATTCACGCCACACCGATCACCACCACCGCCGCCCTCGTGGTCTGCATGCTCCTCATCTTCTCCGAGCCCGTGCAGCGCTACAAGAAGCAAATGCGCTGGCTGGCCCTGCTCGCCAGCCTGGGCCTCCTCCCCGGCTTCTTCACCGCCGCCCTCATCGGCCCCCTCACCGGATTCTTCCGCGAAGGCCCCGCCGAAGTCATCTACGAAATCGAATGGGGCGTCCTCTGGCTGCCCTTCGGCGCCGTCATACAGAGGATGTCGCCCTTCTCCATCGGCTTCCCGGACCCCGCCATGTTCCTCAAGGCCCTGCCCCTCGCCCTCATGAGCTACGTTATCCTCTTCGGCGACATCATCACCGGCAGCGAGATCATCAAGGCCGCCCAGAAGGCCCGCCCCGACGAGCACATCGACATCAATTCCAACCGCAGCCACCTTGCGCTCGCCATCCGAAACGCCGTTATGGCCCTCGTCGCGCCCTTCTTTCCCTACCAGGGCGCGCTGTGGACCGGCGTCCAGGTCGTCATCGTCCAGCGCTGGACCGACGGCCGAAAGTCAATGGATTCTCTCTTCAGCGGCATCCATTCCTACTACGTCTTCGGCATCCCCGTGCTCTATTTCTGCCTGCCCCTCGTAACCGCCCTCAAGCCCCTCATGGGCGTCGCCCTCTCCCTGACCCTCGTCCTCACGGGCTTCGCTTGCGCCTTCGTCGCCATGGCCATCCCCCGCACCACCATCGAGCGCGGCGTCGTACTCCTCACCGCCGTCGCCCTCGCCATCTTCAACCCCTGGGTCGGCATGAGCGTCGGCATCGCCGCCACCTTCCTGCTCGTCGGCTGGCAGCGCCCCGCGGAGGAGAACAGCGCCTGAAAAACCATCCCGCAAGCCCCCGAATTCACACCGGCGCGACAGGGAACCACCCCGTCGCGCCGGTTCCGCACCTTCATATCCACCTGATGCTAACCACGCTACAGCACGTGAGATCACGGAAGCGTCAAAGGCTGGGAGCGCAGGCGTCCCCGCCTGCCAGGCGGCGAAGTCGCCTTCTAATTTCACCCTATTGGGCAAACACCTCATAAGCGGCTGCTGCTCCGAGAATTTCGGACCGCTCCGAAATTTCAAAGGGAGCCACGGGTGCCACGTTCAAGCTCCGCGGCTCCGCCGCGAAGGCTTGAGCGTGCGAGACCCCAGTAGAGCGCTTGTACCCGCCCCCACTCCCCAGACAATTTGATCCGCCCCCCGGAATCTGATACACTTCGCACATTGAAACCGGTCTCCCCGGTTTCCGTAAGTAGGGACGCCGGTCCCTCACCCTGCGGCGGCAACATCGCCTGCCAGCTCGGTTTGCAACGCGGCGCGTTATGTGCCGCCCGAAATGGGTACGTTCCAGATCGGCAAAGGACTGGCTCCTTTGCCGATTTTTTTTGTTCCTGTTGTCCCAGGAGCGCCCGGGCCGAGGCCGGCCGAGGGCGAAACGTACTCCGGGGCACGTCCAAGAGGAGGTTCTACTCATAGCCAGGCCAGTCAAGCGAGAAGAAGACACGGTCCGAATTAATGAAAAAATACGCGCCCGCCAGGTGCGCGTGGTCGATGACGAGGGCGAACAGCTGGGTATCATGTCTCCCCAGGACGCCCTCCGCGAAGCCGAAGCCCGGGAACTAGACCTGGTCGAAGTCGCGCCCAACGCCACGCCGCCCGTTTGCCGCATCATGGATTACGGCAAGTTCAAGTACGAACAGAAACGGCGCGCGCGTGAATCCCGCAAGAACCAGCACACGGTCAGCGTCAAGGAAATCAAGTACCGTCCGAAAATCGACAAGCACGATTTCGAATACAAGACGAAACACGTACGCGAGTTCCTGTCCGAGGGCAACAAGGTGAAAATCACCGTGATGTTCCGAGGCCGCGAAATGGCCCACCCCGAGTTCGGGCGGGAAATACTGGTCAAGGTGGTCGAAGAGACGGCCGACCTGTGCACGGGCGAATACGACCCGGCCTCGTCCCGACTCGAAGGCCGCAACATGAGCCTCGTGTTGCAGCCCATTAAGGCCAAGTAGACCGGCGTTCACCGGACCGTTGCCCCGCGTGGGGCCCAATGTTTTCAAGCTGGACAGACACCGGAAATCCGGGGGAGGGCTCCGTTTTGCCCCGCTCCCGACTGCCCGGAGGTCGAGTAGTAACTTTTTCGCCACCCCCGATGGAGGGAAGACAATGCCAAAAGTCAAGACCAACCGCGCCGCGTCCAAGCGCTTCAAGCGCACCAAGAACGGGAAGTTCCTCAGCCACAAGATGGGCGCCCGCCACCTGATGAATTCCAAGTCGCCCAAACGCCGCCGCCAGCTCCGCCGCGCCAAGTCCGTTGGCGACGTCGAAATGCCGCGGATCAAGGTGCTCCTCCCCTACTCCTGATCCCCCACGCCGCGCCATCCGCGGTATAACGCACGCCGCCCCCCGGGGCTGGCGGGCCGCGATACAGAAAGGATATCCCCATGCCCAGAGCTACAAACAATCCGGCTTCGCGCCAGCGGCGCAAGAAGGTTCTCAAGGAAGCGTCCGGCTACCGTGGAAGTCACCACCGCCTCATTAAGACCGCCATCCAGGCCGTCGAACACGCCGGCGTCTACGCCTACCGCGACCGCAAGGTGCGCAAGCGCGAATTCCGCAAACTCTGGATCGCCCGCATCAACGCCGGCGCCCGCGCCAACGGAATGACCTACAGCCGCTTCATCAGCGGCCTCAAGTGCGCCAACATCAACCTCGACCGCAAGGTGCTCGCGGACATGGCGGTCAACGACGCCGCCGCCTTCAGCCAGCTCGTCGAGAAGGCCCGCGCCTCCCTGGAAGCCGCGTCCTGATGCGTATTGTTCCCGCCGTCGATATCCGGGGCGGCCTCTGCGTCAATCTGGTCCAGGGCGACTATGATCAGGAGACCGTCTTCTCCGAGGACCCCGTCGCCCAGGCCAAAGCCTGGTGGGACGCCCTCGGCGAAGGCATCATCCACATCGTTGATCTGGATGGCGCCAAGGCCGGTCACTGCTGCGTGGAGAAGGAGCTCCGCGCATTGCAGGCCGCCGGCATCCCCTACGAAGTCGGCGGTGGTATCCGGAACATGGAAACCATCGAGACCATCTTCGGCGCCGGCGCAGGCCGCGTTATCCTGGGCACCGCCGCCTACCGCGACCCGGATCTCCTCCAGGAGGCATGCCGCCGCTACCCCGGCAAAATCGCCGTGGGTATCGACGCTCGCGCGGGGAAGCTCTCCCTGAGCGGATGGCTCGAAGACACCGACCGGGACGCGATCGCCTTTGCTCAGGAAGTGGAGGCCGCCGGAGCCGCGCGCATCATCTACACCGACATCCTCAGCGACGGCATGATGCAGGGACCGAACATCGACGCCACCCGCGAACTCGCCCGGGCCATCTCGATTCCCGTCACCATCTCCGGCGGCATGTCGAGCCTTGACGACGTACGCGCCGTCAAGCCCCTCGAAACAGACGGCATCGACGAAGTCATCATCGGCCGCGCCCTCTACCTCGAAAAATTCACCGTGCAAGAGGCCGTAGCCGCCGCCGCCTGATCAACGGGTACAACAAGAAACACTTCACGCCCCGGTCGCAACCCGATCGGGGCGTTTTCTATGCCCAAGGCCCACGCCCCATCCACCCCATCCACCCCGTCCACCCCGTCCACTCCGTCCACTCCATCCACTCCATCCACTCCATCCACTCCATCCACTCTGTCCACTCTGTCCACTCTGTCCACTCCGTCCACGCCTTCCCATCCCAACGCCCGGGTGCACATGCCCCGCCCCAAAATGCTATCCTCCCACAAAGACACCGCCACCTCCGAGGCTCTCCATGCATTACCCATACGCCATCCCCACCCTGCTATGCGTCCTCCTCGCCGCACTCGCGTCCAGTTGCGCCACTACCTCTGAGTCCCGCGCTCCGCGCGACACGCCGCCCCCCGACGCCCGCGCTATGCCCGCCTTCGACGCGCGCTCTGGTGAACCCATCTCCTGGCCCGATCTCCTCGCGCGCGCCGCCGCCGCCGATATCGTCATCCTCGGCGAGCAACACGGCAACCCCGCCGCACACGCCTTCGAGGCCGCCCTCGCCGCCGCCCTGCTCGAATCAGGGCCCCGCGCCATCTGCCTCGAAATGCTCGAACGCGATGAGCAACCCCTCCTCGACGCCTACCTGACCGACGCCATCTCAAAGGAGACTTTCGTCGACATCACGGATTCAAGAGACTGGGCCGGCAAGGACTCCTGGGACGCCTGCTACCAGCCCCTGCTCGACACCGCCAGGAAGCACGCCGCCCCCGTTATCGCCGCAAACGCCCCGCGACGCCTCGTGCGGCTCGCCCGGCTCGAAGGATTCCCCGCCCTTCAGGCCCTTCAGGATGCCTACCCGGCCCAGGCGGTCCTCCCGGCCGAAATCGAAGAAACCAGCTACCAGAAGCGATTCCGCGAAACCATGCAACACCACGCGGCGCCCGGAGCCGATCCCGAAGCCGCGGAGACCCGCCTGGATGCCCTCTTCCGCGCGCAGCAGGTCTGGGACGCCACCATGGCCCATTCCACGCTCCAGGCCGCCGGCAATCACGGCCACGCCCTGCTCGTCGTCGGCCAGTTTCACACGGACTTCGATGGCGGCCTCCTCCTGCGCATGAAAGCCGCCGAACCCGATCGGCGCTACCTCACCATCAGCCTCCAGCCCGCCGAAGCCTCGGCCCTGCGCCCCGAAGACGAACAACGCGCGGATATCGTCGTCTACGCGGCCCCTGCGGCGAAGGCCTGACAGGGCAGGGCAATCGCATTTGAACTTCGTGTACGAGCCATTCGCGATACGAACCACCGTGAATCAGGAATTGGCGCGTGTTGGAGCGCCGGCATCCCTGCCGGCAGAGACGCTCACCATTAAGCTCACGTTCATCGATTCGGGGCGCCAAATCACCACGATCCCACGCCCATCTATCGCGATCTATGCTGAATGCGCTTGCACTGCGTAACGGGGTGCATCAGCATGGGCCTTCCCCCTATACTGTCCCGAAGCCCTGCAAAAGACCTTCCAGGAGTTAAATGTGACCTTTTACCGAACCCTCGCTTGCCTCGCGCTCGCCGCGGCCCTCGCCGTATCCGCCTTCTCCACCCCTTGGGATTACGACGCCGAAGTACAGATTGAGCTCCGCGACTGGCGCTATCTTTCCCTCGCGGAACCTTCCGAACGCCCCCCCGCCATAGCCCACGGACAACTCGCCGTCGTCACCCTCCCGTGGACCGTCGAACGCACCCGCCCCATGGCCTGGTTCCAGACCTCCGTCGAGATCCCGGAAGCCTGGAAGGGCCTCGATGTCCTCCTCCATGTGGAAACCCGTGGCCCCGTGCGCGTCCTGGCGGATGGCGCGGATCTCGCCTCCTTAAATGCCCCCGGCCTGGCCACGCTCACCGCGCGGCTCCCCCAGTCCGCCAACGCGCAGCCCATTAATCTCGCAATCGGCTGCGCAACAGGCGAGACCGCCGCTGTCCTCGACCGCGTATGGCTCGAATCCGAGCCCGCGGGCCTCTCCACGGCGGTCGCCGCCATCAATCGCTCCCTCGACGTCATGGACGACTACTCCGAACCGATCAACCCCTGGAAACGCGTCATCGCGGACTCCGACGGAGCTCACCAGACCCATTTCGATGACAGCGCCTGGGAAACCGTGCGGGTGGGCGACGAGTGGCGCGGTGACGACACCCCCGCCTGGTACCGCGCGCGCCTGACCGTCCCCTATGAGGTCGCGGGCGTGCCCCTGCGCGACGAGATGCCGCTGCTCGCACTGGATTTCGACGATCCCGCCCGGTGCTATGTCAACGGCAAGGAGGTCGAGCCACTCGCCAAGGATTTTCGTGGCAGTTTGTTCGCCCTGCCGGCGGGTACGAAGCCCGGCGACGAAATCGATGTCGCCTTCCGTATCCTCAATCGCTGGGGTAGCGGTAAGCTGCGTCAGGCCGCCTGGCGCCTCGCCAGCATCGATGAGGGCTTCCACCTCAAACGCGACCTCAAGCTCGAAGTGAACCGCCTCGCCCGCACCATTCGCGCTCATGACCTCCCCCAATTCGGCTGGGTTGACGCCCTGTCCCGCCTCAACGCCCCGCTCTCCACGGCGCGCGCGGACCTGACCCGCTTTTCACCCACCCTCCAAGAGGCCCGCGCCGCCTTCGACGCCCTCCTCGCCGAGGTCGCGGCGGATCCCGTCCTGCTTGTTCCGCCCTATCTCCAGGACGCCCGGCCCAATCAGATCACCATCTGCTTCGAAACCAGCGCGCCCGTTCCCGCCCTTGTCGACTTTGGCGTCGGCGCGCTGGATCGCGGCGCCGCCGAGACCGAAAGCCAGTCCACCATACACAAGATCACCTTGACCGGTCTCACGCCCGCCACCACCTATACCTACGCCGTCACCGCCGGGCGTCGCCAGACCGCACCGCGCACCTTCATCACCGCCCCCGAAGGACCCGCCCCCTTTGAGTTTCTCGTGTGGGGAGACAACCAGAGCGGCGTACGCATGGCCCGCCACGTGACCCGCGCCATGGCCGCGGACTCCGCTGACTTCGTCATGAGCGTCGGCGACGTCGTCGATCGCGGCATTAATTGGGACGAGTGGACCCTCCAGTACCTGCTCCCCGCACGCGTTTTCATGGGCGATCGCCCCAGCTACATCGCCATGGGCAACCACGAATACGGCGGATACGAAGGCAATCCCAACGTCGTCGCCTTCGACCACTACTTCAAGCACCCGGACACTTCCCCCGGCAGCAACCACTACTGGTACGCCTTCACCTGGGCCAACGCGCGCTTCGTCGTCCTCGAACCCCTTAAGATGAAGTGGATGCCGCACCCCGACCCCGCGCGCGGCAACACCATCGTCCCGGACGACCCGCAACTCCTCTGGCTCGATCGGGAACTCGCCGCGAACGCCGGGAAGCACGACTGGACCTTCGTGTTCTACCACGAACCCGCCTTCCTCGAAACCTGGAGTGGCGGCTACCACGACGGCGAGGACTTCCTGCGCAATGCCGTCGTTCCCATTCTTGAACAGCACAAGGTCGACATGGTTTTCAACGGACACACCCACGCCTACGAACGCGGCCTCCCCCACCCCGAATGGGATCCCGTCACCCAACTCGGCAACGGCATCACCTACATCATCACCGGCGGCGGCGGCGGCGGCCTCGACAACCACAAATACGCCGAGTGGGACAAAATCGACATCCCCGACCACCCCGCCGACCCGGACTCAAACGAACCCGACGAAGGCGAATTCTACCGCCACCACTACTGCCACATAAGCGTCGATGGAAAATCACTGACCTTCACCGCCCGCGAAGTGCTTGAAAACGGCCGCCCCGGAAAAGTCCTAGACAACTTCAAACTCCAGAAATAAGGGGACTGGAGCCCGCGACTAAAGCCACCTGGGCCGCGAAAGCGCTGCAACCAAGGGGACTGGAGCCCGCGACTAAAGCCACCTGGACCGCGAAAGCGCTGCAACCACCTCCAGATCGCGGGGAGACAACCAAGGGGACTGGAGCCCGCGACAAGAACCACCTGGACCGCGAAAGCGCTGCAACCACCTCCAGATCGCGGGGAGACAAACAAGGGGACTGGAGCCCGCGACAAGAACCACCCGAGCCGCGAAAGCGCTGCAACCACCTCCAGATCGCGGGGGCCTGTACCCGCAGAAAACCGTCCACTCCGTCCACCCCGTCCACCCCGTCCATTCTCACACCCCCCGAACCCACGGCGCCCGATACGCCCGATCCATCATCGCCTCCGCCTCCGGATCCCCCGTGATCGTCTCCCGCGCCGGGTCAAACGCCACGCTCCGGTTCAGGCGCGCCGTGATATTCCCCAGGTGACACAGTATCGCCGATTTGTGCCCCTCGACAAGCGGCGCCGAAGGCGCGCGCTCCCCGCGAATCGCGCCCGCAAAACTAAGCGCATGCGCAACCTCCATCTCGCTCCCCGGATGCTCCTCTCCCGGTGCATCCTCATCCCGCGGATAAAACCGCCAGCCCCGCCGATCAACCACGAGGCTCCCCTTCTCCCCGTCGATCTCGCAGCAGTTCCCGCGCCCGCCCCCCGGCATGAAGCGCGACCAGTGCCGCAGTTCCCACAGCATCGTCAGTTCCGGAAAGTGATACATCACCGTCTGCGTGTCGGGAAACTCCTTCGCGTCCTTTACCACGTACTGCCCCCCGTACCCGGAAACCGACACCGGGAGATCCAGATCCAGCAGCCAACGCAACACATCCAGCCAGTGCGCGCCCCAATTTCCCATGTCGCCCGTGCCGTAGTCATAGCGGAAGTGCCAGTTGTAATGCAGCAGTTCCTCGTTGTAGGGGTGAATCGGCGCGGGTCCGCACCACAAATCGTAATCCAGTGACGCTGGCGGCTCGGAATTCGGAATCACCGGAACGATGTGGCGCTCCGACACATGCGAGGCCCGGCAAAACGCGACCTTCCCCAGCCCGCCCGCCTGAATAAACGCCTTCGCATCCGCGAAGTGCCGCCCGCTTCGCTGTTGCGTGCCCACCTGCACCGCAAGCTCCGGGCGCCGCGCGTGCGCCGCAAGCATGGCCTTCCCATCGCCGATGTTAAACGATGCCGGCTTCTCCAGATACACGTGCTTCCCCGCGTCCAGCGCCAGGATCGTCATCATCGCGTGCCAGTGATCCGGCGTCGCCACCACCACGGCGTCAATATCCGGATCTTCCAGCAGGCGCCGGAAATCCTTCTCCGACCTCGGTGGCTTCTCCGCAAAAACGTCCTTCGCGTCCGCGCGCGCCTTTTCCACCATCGCGTCGTCGCAATCGCAGATGACCGGCACGTCAAACTGGCCCGAACGGATCATCGAAGCCGCCACCTGCGGCCCGCGCACCCGGCAACCGATAATCCCGACACGAATACGCTCATTCGCGCTCGCCCGCCGGGGAAACGCCGTCGCCGCCGCAAGCGCCGCGGCCCCCTTCAATACCGTTCGCCGTGAAACGCTCGCCATGATCTTACCTCCTCGGTTCCGCTTCGAGTTGTTTCCAAAGCCGATGGTAGCCCCTCCGCCCCAGAGCGTGCAACGCCAACCCGCCATCACCCCCGGCATGGTATTGCACCTTTCATGGCGCTCCGAAGTCGAATGTGGAGCCACGGGCGCCACGTTCAAGCTCCGCGGCTCCGCCGCGAAGGCTTGAGCGTGCGAGACTTCAATTGAGCGCCGACAGCCAAGAGCGGCATTTCACCCTTCCTGACCGGCGCAACGCGCCATCAAACCTCTCCTCAAGATTGCGCCCCGATACCCAACTTGCTATACTCCACCCGCTGCGAATTCAAACCTGTTCTGAATAAAGGGCGCAATGCATGGCGTTTGATCTGGTAACCATCGGTTGTGTTTGCGCCGATGTAAAAGTACAACCCGTTGACGAGATCCCCAAGCGCGGAACGCTCGCGCTCGTTCCTTCCCTCGAAATGACCATGGGCGGACTCGCCGGCGTCACCGCCGCCGTCTTCAGTCGGCTCGGCGGTAAGGCCGCCTTCGCCGGATGCCTCGGAAAGGACCCCTTCGGCGCCTTCATTATCGAATCCTTCCAGGAACTCGGGGTAAACACCCAGGGCATACGCCGCGTCGACAACCACAAGACCGCCGCCACCGTCGTCCTCATCGACAGCAAAGGCGAGCGCACCTTCCTCCACCATGTCGGCACGGTCGGCATCGTTTCCGAGGAGGACATCGACTTCGAGCTCGCCAAGCGCACCAAGGTCTTCCACTGGGGCGGGCCCGGGCTCACCACGAAGCTGCACGGGAAGCCCATCGCCCGCGTCTTCAAGAAGATTCAGTCGAAGGGCGTCATGACCTCCATTGACACCTGCTTCGACGGCTCGGGAACCTGGCTCCCCCTCATGGAGGAGGCGCTCCACCACACCAGCATTCTCTGCACCAGCATGAGCGAGGCGCCCCACTATGCCGGGAAATCCGACCCGAAGGAAATCCTGGATTTCTTTTCCGGATACGGGATCGAATACATCCTCCTGAAAATGGGTGAACACGGCATGCTCGCCCGCCACAAGAACGAAACCGTCGCCTTCCGGGCCCACCAGGTTCCCGTGGTCGACGGCACCGGAGCCGGCGACGCCGCGTGCGCCGGTTTCATCTACGGCATCATTCATGGCTGGCCCCTGGCGAAATCATGCGCCCTGGCCAATGCCGTGGGCGCCCTCACCGTGCAGACATCCGGCGCCGCGGGCAAAGCCATTTCCCTGCAGGCCGCCAACAAACTCATGGAGAAAGAGCCATGTCAACTATCCTCCTAAGCGCCGCGCTCATCGGGGCCGCCCTCCTCGCCGGAGCCGATCCCGCCACCGCCCAGCCATCCGGCGCCGCCGCGGCGCAGGCCCAGCAACAAAGCCCGGGGAGCGAATCCAAGACGCCCCCGCCGGCGGAAACCGAAAAGGATTCGGAGGCCGAAGAGCTGGTTGAATCCGAGGAACTTGCTGAGGAGAAATCCGCCGAAGCCGCCGAAGAGCCCACGGGCGGCGAAGCCCCCACCGGAAAACGTGTCGCTGCGTTCTGGTTTGTAAGCCTCGGGAATTGACCACGTGCTCAAACGCTCTTCCTCACTGGCCGGCCTTCTCCTGGCCGCCTGGCTACTGTTCCCGCACCCGGAATTGTTCACCGCCGCGGCGCAGGACGCCGCCTCGCCCCTGCCCGTGCAGGGCCAATTTCGAGACGCGGCCATCGATCCCGCGCGCGGCCAGATTTTCCTCGCCGTCTATGACCGCGACGCAATCTGGTCCATCGATCCGGCAACGGGAAACATCGCCGCGCGCGTAACCGCCGGGCGCGGGCCCGCCGCACTGGCGTCCGACGGGCAAACCCTCGCCGTCGCAAATCGCCTGGGAAAGAGCGTTACCATAATTCAACTCGCGGGGCTTTCCGTACTGTCGGAAATCGATCTCAGCGCCGCCCCGGGAGCCATTATCGCCCTCGGCGGCGGACGCTACCTGACCGCAAATACCTTCGCGGATTCTCTCACCGTCATCGACACCCGCGGCGCAATCTCGGCCAGCGATGTGCCGCGCGCTCCAGCCGTCCCGCACGCGCTGGCCGCCACCGAGTCCTTCGCCGCCGCCGCCGGCCGCATCGCGCCCTCAATCCAGCTATACGACCGCCAGACCCTGGTCCACCTGGACGCCATCCCGATCCCGGAGCCCGCCGCCCACCTCGCGGCCCTGCCCGGAGACCAGCTCGTCGCGGCGGGCGAATCCACACTGTACCTCGTGGACCTCAAGTCCGCGCGGGTGGCCGCGGCGCGCTCAATAAGCGCCACCGCGCTGGCCGCATCCGGCGATCGTATCTACGCGGCCTCGGGCAACCGCATCGAAATCCTGGACAATTCGCTCAATCCCCTGGATACACGCGCACTGGGCCTTCGCGCCTCGCGCCTCGTATCCGGCGCCTCCCTTCTAATCGCGCTGGATCCCGCCGGACAGCGCGCCCACGTCGATGGCCTCGCCAGCCTGAAACCCGCCGCCCCCGAGACCGCCCCCGAGCCGCTGGATCTCCCGGGCGGCGTCGATGTCGTCGAAGCCAGGCCCGTGGCCTTCGAAGTCGAGGACATTCCTGATCCTGCCGATACCCCCCCCGCCAACGAGGATAACGCCGCGCGCGGCGCGATACCGGAGGCCGGGGAGGCCGAAGCGCCTGGCGAAGAGGAAGTCCGGATCGCCCGCGCCCCGCGCCCGGAGGTCGATGCGCCCGCTCCCGAAGCCGAGTCGCAAGCGGACCCCGCGGACGAGCCCCGTCCAGAGCGGCCGGCCGGCAGCCGGGAACCCGTGGAGCCCACGAGTCCAGCCACCGAGACCATAAGCCGGGATGCCGCCTCGATCCGCCGCTTCCCGATTCAGACCAGTGGCGTTCGTGCCCCTTCCCCGGACCGCCCCTCGGCCTCGCCGCTCCAACAGCTCTCCCGAAGAACCATCACCGACGCGCTGACCCAGCCCACCGAGTTCGGCTCGACGGAAGGCGGTTTTCAGGCGCCGGACCTGACCAGGAATCTCGAAAACATCACCTTCGACACCGCGTCAAAGGCTGCCGACAGTGACGCCACCGTGTTCTCGAAGTTTCGCGCCGAGCTCGGCGACCTGACCCTGACGACCGACAAGTTTACCCACCGCAGAACGCCTGTCGAGGTGCATGCGGAGGGCAATGTGCTCATCACGCAACAGTCCTCCTCAATAACGGCCGACGATATCCAATTCCAGCTCGACGAATCCGGCGAAAAGAGCCCCCCCAGAATCCTCGCCGGCGAGGATGGCGCGGACTCGGCCCTCGACAAGGGCCGCCTGACACTGAACAACGCGCACATCTCCGAGCCGACTCGCGAACTCGAGGCGGAATACCTCGAGTACGATTTCAAATCGGGACAGGGCGAACTCCGGAATGCCCGCGGGCAGGCCGGTATCTACTATTTCGCCGCCGACCGCCTTCACCTGCACGGACCCCAATCGCTGAGCGGCGAGGATGTCTGGGTCACCACCTGCGACCACGTTCACCCCCATTACAAGATCCGCCTCAGCGAACTCGAACTCGTGGATGGCCAGCCCGTGGCCGGCTCAAACGCCCGGCTGCAACTCGGCCGCGCGGACACCCCATTCTTTCTCCCCCGATGGCAGCGCGGCGGCGTCGGCGGATCCCCCTGGAATATCGACTTCGACAGCGGGCGCCAGGCCGACATCGGCTATTTCGTCAATGTCGGGCAATCCTACGAACTCAGCCCCGACGTGGCGCTGGGCCCCCGCCTCTTCGTGACCGAAAAGGAGGGCGTCGGACTCGGGGGAGATATCGCGTACAACTTCATGGAAAACCCCGCGTCCCGTTTCTACCGGACACGCGGCGATGGCCACTTCCTCTACACCACCGAGGACCGCGGCTACGTCCACTTGTACCACCGCTATGAGTACAGCGACGACCTCATCGCGCGCGTCCAGGTGGAGCACTGGGGCGATGAAGACTTCTACCAGGACTTCTACTACGACGCGTTCCGCAACCGCGAACTCCCCAGGTCCTTCGCCAACGTGACCTACCGCCAGCCCGCCTATTTCGCCACCGCGACCGTGCGCCCGCAAACCCACGGCTGGTTCAGCCAGACGGAACAAGTCCCGGACCTGACCTTCCACCTCCTCGAGCGCCCCCTTGCCGAGCGCCTCTACGTAACCTTCGACACCGCGAACGGCTACTACAACCGCGAGCCGCGCGGCGTGGATGGAGCCCGCTCCGCGAGCACGGCAAGAATCTCCTATGCCTGGAACCCGCATCCCGCCGTGGCGGTCACCCCCTTCTGGGAAATCGACGCCAATTTCTATACCCGCGACCGCCGCGACAGCGGTTCAACAGGCACCTTCGCCAACACCTGGGGCGTCACCGCGCAAACACGATTTCACAGGACCTTTGCCGGACGATGGGGATTCTCCGCATTCAAACACGTGGTCGTCCCGTCCATCACCTACTCCTACCGGCACGATACCAGCGTAGACCCCCTGAACATTCCCCAATATGACCCGATCGACAGCATTTTCGGCCGCAGCCGCATCGAATCCAAGCTCGCGAATATCGTCTACGGCCGCGACGCGGAATCCGGCGAGGTCTGGCAGGTCGGACGCGTCACGCTCTACCAGGGAAACGACTTCTGGAACGAACGCCGCGCCACGGAGGACTACGAAATTGAGGTGGATGTCCGCCCCCGGCCCTGGTGGGGCTTCCAGGTTGCCGGAGAGCGGCAGGTTACTTCCGACGAAGACGCCAGCCTCAACCGCTATTCTTTCGCAAGAAACCTGCCCCGCGCCTACAATGCCGTCAACCGCCTCCTCGATCGTGACATCCGGAGCGATTTCAGCGGATCGTTCGGCGACTATAACCGGATCCTCTCCCAGCTGTACTACGATGGCGCACAGCGCGGCGAGTCCCTGTCCGGGCGGGTCGGCTTCGCCTATACCGAGACCAACAGCGAAGTCTTCAATCGAGAAGTGCTCTATGGTCTCGGCTACCGCATAAGCGACAAGTGGGGTATCGGCTTCGAGCACATCTACAACCTCGAAGGCGATGACCTGCGCTCGCAGACCTATGAACTCCGCCGCAGCCTCCACTGCTGGGAAACCGCCATCCGTTTCCGAGACCGCGAATCCGGCTTCGATATCAACTTCGAGTTCAACATCAAGGCCTTCCCCGGAAGCCGGATCAAACTGTAGCCCACATGCGCGCCCCCCTGCTCCCCGATATCCAGCCCCTGCTGCCCGAACTGGTCGCGCTGCGGCGCCAGCTTCACCAGCACCCGGAGATCCGTTTTGAGGAGCGCTGGACCTCGGATCGCATCGCGCTCTTTCTTGGCGATGCGGGCATCCCCTTCACGCGCGGCCACGCCAAGGGCACCGGAATCGTGGCCACCATCGCCGGGCGCGGCGAGAAAACCGTCGCGCTTCGGGCCGATATGGACGCCCTGGAGATTCAGGAAGAAACCGGTCTCCCCTACGCCTCCCGCATTCCCAACCGTATGCACGCATGCGGGCACGACGGCCACTCCACAATGCTCTGCGGAGCCGCGCGCCTGCTCTGGAAGCACCGCGACGCCCTGAACGGAACGGTAAAGTGCATCTTCCAGCCCGCCGAGGAAATCGCCGCCGGCGGGCGCTTCATCGTCGAGGAGGGCATCCTGGACGGCGTTTCCGCCGCCTTCGCCCTCCACTGCTGGCCGGGAATCCCCAGCGGCGCCGTCGCCGTCGGCGCAGGACCGGTAATGGCAAGCGCCGACTTCTTCCGTATTCTCGTCAAAGGCCGGGGCGGACACGGCGCGAATCCCGGCGCGGCCGTCGACCCCATCGTCGTTGCGGCCCACATCGTTTCGGCGCTTCAATCGATCGTCAGCCGTGAAACGAACCCCTGGAACGCCGTCGTCGTCACCGTGGCCCGGATCGAATCGGGATTCGCCTCCAACATCATCCCCGAAAACGCCATCATGGAAGGCACCTTTCGCGCCTTGAGCCCCGAGAGCCGCGCTCACACCATGGAGGCGATCGAGCGTATCGCGTCAAACGTCGCGCGCGCCTTCCGGGCCGAAGCTCGCGTTGAATCCGAAGGCCCCGGCTATCCCGTCCTGATCAACGACCCCGGGGCGGCGGAGACCGCACGGGACATCGCGGCCAGGCGCCTGGGCGAGGCTCGCGTACACCCCGTGACACACCCCTATATGACCGCCGAGGACTTCGCCTATTATCTCCAGGCCGTCCCCGGAGCATTCATCTTCCTGGGAAACGATCCCCCGGGCGCCGCGGACACCCCGTCCCTGCACAGCCCCCGCTTCAATTTCAACGACGAAAGCATCGCGACCGGCATCGAAGTCCTCGCCGGTACCGCCATGGACTATCTCGCCGGCGAATCGGCTCCCTGATCCGTCAGCCCCCCGGCTTGAGATACGGCGGCCCGAACAGCAGGCGGCAGGTCCATTCGTGGCTGTCCCCCCAGGGCGCGCGATAGCACTCCCACGCGCTATAGGCCGAGACACCCATGGCCAGCGCGAACAGGCCCCATGCCCACGGGCGGCGAATGCGCTGAAACACCGGGATGCCCATCAGCACCAGCAGCGGCATCGATCCCATACCCCAGCGGAAACCATACGCCGCCCCGCCGTAATTGTTCGTGCTCTTCACGTAGTACGCGTACAGCACGGCGATCGAAAGCGCCGCGGCAGCATAGCCCGCCCGCGCCGCCGCGTATTCCCGCCGCCACGCGCAGCACACCAGCGCGACCGGCCCCGCCAGCAGCGCCGGATACAGCAGGAAGATCCCATACCGGCCAAACGTCGAGTGGAAAAGGTAGGTCCCCCAAGGCTCGTTCAGCGCGTCAATGCCCCCCGGATTGCGCCACGCGCTCGACTCGAACAGGTACCACGCCTTGTGCATCTGAATCGGAAGCGGGCTCCCTGTTACATACAGCATCGCGCCGAAATGAACCGCGAGTATCGGCAACATGCCCGCCCCGCCCCAGATCGCCGCCCGAACCGGATGCTTCCAGATCAGCCCCAGCCCCGCCACCCCAACAAACAGCGTTAGCGGCATGTCCAGCGTAAACACAAGCGCCGCGGCCACCCCGAATCCAACAAGGCGCGGCCGCGACGGAGCAAGCCGCCCGCTCCAGATGCCAACCGTGAAATACAGCGCCGCGATCAGCGCCGCAATCGCGGGCGTGTGATTGTTCAGCTGCGTCGCAAAGCCGGGAAGCTGCGTTCCGAAAAGCAACGCCGCAAGCGGGATCAGGCGCTGCCGCGGATCCGCGATAAGCAACTCGAGCAGCCAGAGAAAAAAAACGCACCCGATCGCGTAGGGCACAATGCACAGCGTCACGATCATGAACTGCAACACGGGCTTCCAATACGCGGGGTCGCGCAGGTCCCACCCGAGCAGCGCGTGAAGAACCGCATACTCCGCGGTCATCGCCAGCGGAAGCACCGGCGGCTTTGTGGAAAGGATCCGGCCGTCCACCTCCACTTTGTCAATCGTGCGCTGCTCGAACGGGTTCGGTTCCGCGCCGCCGGGGCGATCGATGTACCACGTCCCCTCGTGCACCAGGCTCATCACCGTAGCCAGGCGGCTCGCGGCGGAATCGCCCAGCACCACCGCGTGCAGCGCCGTAAGCACATACACAAACGACCCGGCCACCAGCAGCCACGCCGCCAGCCGGGGCCATTCCAGCCCGCAACAGGCCGCACCGCCGGGGGCGGTGTCCGCGCACTTCATGCGCCCTCCTTCCAACTGCCGCGCGCCTCGAAATAACCGCGCGCGCGGGATGCGGCCTCAGCGGCCGGTAATACGAGACCAGGTACGGCCAAACCAACCTTGCTCCGGCTCCGCCACCGCAATATCGCGCTGCAATACGCGCTGGACTGGCGTCCATTCGCCCCCAACCCGTTCCTCGGTCGCCTCCGCGAGGAAGAAACTCCCCACACGCGTCCACCGGCCGTTCCGGAGTTCGTAGTTCAGCGTCTCCGTACCCGTATCGCGCAGAAAGTTCTCGTCAAGGCGCGCCGCGTCGCGGCTCTTGTGGTAGCGCGTCGCGTAACGGACCCGCTCCAGGCGAACATCGGCAACAAAGGGCGACGTTCGAGAATCCTGGGCCGTCATCTCGATCTCCGCGTCCGCCGCACGGCCCGGATACTCGCTGTACTCCCGGAAAAAGTACGGGCGGCGCCGGAGGATCCGGTCCGGATTGCTCTTGCGATCCGCTTCCGCACGCGCGATGTACTCATCCACAAGCCGCCTCAGCTGCGCCTGGGATTCCTGCTCGGAAACCGACGTGTCCAACGCCTCGGTGGCGCTCGTCTCGGCGGCGGAACCGTCACGCTCGCCGCCGCGCCAGCCGCGCACCGTCGCGCACGAACTCATGGTCACCATCCCGAGAATCAACAATCCAGTCACCCAACGCATGCAGTCTATCCTTCTTCTGTCGCTAAATGGTGCGCCCGCCGGAACGGAGGGCGAACAGGCGGCGGCGTCCCGGAAAACGGATACGTCCCGCCGCGAAACCCAACACGGGCGCCATCATAGCACATCCGGTTCCCCCGGCTAATAACGCGAACGGACCCCGTCGTTCAGCGGCACCGTGAGCTTTCGGCCATCAACGTCGTTCAAGTCCACGTCGCGCGACGATATCCGGACCACGATAAAGCGGTCCATCAGCCGGTCCGCCACTTCCACCGTCTGCTCTCTCTCCGGAAAATCCGGATTGTTCAGGCGGAATGTCGCCTTCTCCCCGCTCGGATCAACCGATTTCAACACGAATTTAAACATGCCGATCTCGCGCGTAACCCGGTCGAATTTCGACTGCACCGTGCTGTGCGTGTCCACATTCACCGCCCGTTGCATGATCTGGTAGGCCCGTTCGTGATCGCGGCTGCTCCAGGGGCTCCGCTTGAGAAGGCCATCCACCTCCTTCAAGACCAGCGCGCGCAATTCCTCCGCTATCTCGCGATTCTCCAGCGTATTGTTATAGCGCTGCGCGGTCATCGCCTCCTCGAACGCCGCGATCGCCTCCTCCCCGGACGCCAGCATCTCGCGCGCGCGGTTCTGATACACATATTCCTCGACTCGGTTGCGTTCCGCCAGATACGCCCCCGCCTTGCCCCACACATACCCGCCGGCGAAATACAACACAACCAACACAATCAATACAAGCGAAACCTGGATCAAACGCTCCAAAAACACCGGCCGCGCCGGGGAGGGAAGCTGCGATCGGGAGATGCTCATCGACGACGATCCCACGGGAAGGTCCTCGAGAAGCGACGCGCTCAGGTTCTTGCTGTACTCATCCAGATCCCCCAGGCCCGTCGCGGTGGACTTCTCCGGTGGCGGCGGCGGCGTCCGCCTCCCGAGCAACCGGTCCAGAAGGCTTCGCTTGCGCCGGCTCGCCTGAAACGCCTCCGCCTGCGACGCTTCCTCCACGCGAAACGACTCCAGCGCTCCCGTCACATTGCCCGACGGCGCGTACGTCGTCCGCTGCCCACCGCCAAGATCCTTGATAGTGAGCTTCAGCTCCTCCTTGCGGGGCCGCCCCACTTCCTCCCCGCAATAGTGGCACTTCGTCGCCCACACGCTCACCTTCATGCGGCATGTGGGGCACTGCCGCATTTCCTCTTCCGGCTCGTTATGCCGCCTCGTTTCGTCCGCCACGCCGCTCCGCTCCTTATTGTTCGCGCTCACCTGCCGACAACAAGTCCAAGGCTGGTCACCCTGCCGGCGCCCCGGCGACCCAGCCTGCATTTCAACCACCGCCCCACCGCGAGGTGAAGCGCTTCACGGCCCGCCATAACCCACCGGAGAACCGTAAACCCGGCGATTCATGTTGTACAATCTAACATAGAAAGCTTCGAATTCAAAGCTATCAATGAAATTCCGGATTTGCGCCCCCCCGCGAGACCCGCAATTCGCCACCCCGCCGGCCGCTCTGCTACCATACCGGCCTGACGCACGCCCGCGCCCTGGCGCCGGGGCGATCCCGGCGTCTCACTCCCCACCGGATAGGGCGATTAATACCGAGTGACCAACCAACGTTCCATACCCTGGATCCAGCGCGCTTGCGCCGCCCTGTCCTACGCCGGCGCATTCCCATTCCTGATGCGCGGCGCCCCCCGCCAGCGCAGCCCCTTCCTCCTCCATCACGCCCGCCAGGCCGCCGCCCTCGCCCTCGTCCTCTTCTTCCTTTCCGCCCTGTTTTCCGCCGCCGTCGCCCTGCTCTCCTACGCCCTCGTCTTCCACCGGGAGCCCTACGAGTCCCTCGGGCTGGACGCGTACGTCCTGGGGTTTCTGCGCAAACTCTTCCTCGCCTGGCTCGTCTTCTGGCTATTCGCCCTCGGTATGGCCCTCCTCGGCGCGGCGCGCCCCATGCCCCTCGTGCAATGGATCGCAAGAAGGAACGCGCTCCTCCGGCTCGCCAGCGCCCTAACCCTCGCTCTCATGGCCCTCGGCGTCCTCGCAATCCCGCTCGCCCTGCACGCCGGCAGCCTGGTCCCCCCGGATCGCACAGCCGGCGACGTCTATATGATCTACGAGGACAACGGCGTCTTCCCCCGCTGGATTTTCGCCCTCGGCTTCTATCCCATGGCCCGGGCCGCACGCCAAATCTACGGCCCCGAGGCCCCCGTGCTCCAGCCCATTTCGCGCGACGCCATCACAAACGCGATCGCCCACGGAAAACTCGTCTTCGTCGGATCCCACGGCACGAAGCGCGGCCTCATGCTCAAACACGAATGGCTCCTCCCCGAAGACTTCCGCAACGCCCCAAAACACCCCGGCCTCAAACTCGTCTACCTCACCGGATGCGACAGCGGAGAGCAGCGCGACGCCTGGGCCGACGCCTTCGCCCCCGCACGCGTCGTCACCTACGACCGCCTCAGCGCCGTCCTGGAGCACGTCTGGTGGCTCTGGGTGACCGGCCCGAAAACCATCAAGAACCTCGCTCAGGAGTCCCAAAATGCCCGATGAAGCAACCCTCCGCGCCCTGATCTGCGAGATCGGACGCCGCATGTACGCCCGCAACTACGTCGGCGGAACCGACGGCAACATCAGCGTGCGCCTCCCCGGCGCCGATGGCTTTCTATGCACCCCCAGCGGCGTCTCCAAAGGCTTCATGACCCCGGAATCCCTCATTATCGCCGACGCATCCGGAAAGAAAGTCGATGGGCCGGGAAAGGTAACCTCCGAGTTCCCCACCCACCTCGCCTGCTACGAAGAGCGGCCCGACATCAACGCCGTCGTGCACGCCCACCCGCCAACCGCCACCGCATTTACCCTCGCCGGCGTCTCCCTCGCCCAACCCGTCCTTCCCGAGCTCGTCGCCGCCCTCGGCGGCATCCCCGTCACCGCCTACGCCACCCCCGGCACCCCCGAAGGCAACGAAGTCGTCCGGCCCCTCATACGCCAATGCGACGGCGTCATGCTCGATCGCCACGGCGCCGTAACCGTCGGAACCTCCCTGGAAGCCGCCTACTTCAAACTCGAAAAAATCGAGCACGCCGCCTGCGTACTCCTCGCCGCCCGCCAACTCGGCGCCGTAAAACACCTCACCCCCGAAGAAGTCGATCGCGCCCTCCAGACCCGCGCCCCCTACGGCGCCACCGGCCCCATCTACCCCCCAGAATTCTAAAAAGGGGACCGGAGCCCGCCACGCAGGGACTGCGGCGCCCCATCACCCCAGCTACCAACAGCCCGCGCAACCCCAAAAGCGAGCCCAACCATCCCACTGCACCGACAACCGGCGCGGCTGTCCCGTCGCAGCCCCAAGGGGACTGGAGCCCGCGACAAAATCCACCCAAGCCGCGAAAGCGCCCCAAACCAAGGGGACTGGAGCCCGCCACCAGGGACTGCGGCGCCCCATCACCCAAAACACCGGCAGCCCGCGCACGACTCAAAGTGAGCCCAACCCACCCACAACACTCACAACCGGCGCGGCTGTCCCGTCGTTCTCAACCCCGCCAACACCACACGAGCGGCGCCCCGCCCCCGTCACCAAACCGGCGTACACCAATGCCGGTACGCATCCACCTTCCCCTGCACCACATTGAAATACAAATCCTGCAACTCCCGCGTTATCGGACCCGGCTTACCCGTGCCCAGCAGACGCCGGTCAACCGATCGCACCGGCGCCACCTGCGCCCCCGTCCCGCAGAAAAACGCCTCATCACTCACATACAGCTCCGTCCGCGCTATCGGGCGCTCCACCACCTCCATCGACAGCTGCTCCCGCGCAAGCTGCATGATCGTGTTCCGCGTAATCCCCACCAGAATATCCGCGTTTGGCGGCGGCGTGATCAGCCGCCCCTCCTGCACGATAAACAGGTTCATCGCGCTCCCCTCCGCAACCGTGCCATCCTCACGCAAAAACACCGCCTCGTGGAAGCCCGCCTGCTTTGCCTCCGAAGCCGCAAGCGCCGAGTTGATATAGCTGCCCGTCGTCTTCGCGCGCGTCGGAATCGCATTGTCCGAAAGCCGGCGCCACGAAGAAACCGCCACATCCAGCCCGTCATTCGTGTCCACGTAATCGCCCAGCGTGATCAGGTAGCAGCACAGCGCGCTCTCCACCCCGCGGACCGCCGGACCCAGCGAAAGCTGGCTCTTGTAACAGATCGGGCGCAGGTAAATGTCTTCGCGAAGATTGCACCTCCGCGCCACCTCCAGACATATCTCCTCAATCTTCGCCGCATCCTCCGGAATCTCCATGCACAGGATGTTGAAATTCCGGACAAAACGGTCGATATGTTCCTTCAAGCGGAAGATAAACAGGTTCTCTTCTTCCTGGCTGTAATAGCCCCGAATCCCCTCAAAAAGCGCCGTGCCATAGTTGAAGGCATGGGTCATTACACTCAATTTCGCGTCGGCGACCGGAATATACGCCCCGCCAAAATACGCGGTCTCGCCCGGATGCATCACGGCCATGCTATCGTCTCCACGCTCACGCCCCTTGCGGGCGGAGCCAGCTGGTGTTGTTGTCGTAAATACGCGCCCCATGCGCACCTGCCCGAAAAAAGGGAGGATACGTAGGAATGGGAGGCGGCGCGATGCGCCCGGACAAATCGGCCCGCAAACGGGCCCATGCGTCATCCCGGAAGGGCGGCGCGCCACGCCGCGGCGCAGGCCTGTTAAGTATGGCCATTTTCCCGCTATCTTTGCAACCTGAACACCGCAAAAACGACCGCAATCCCCCGAATTCAATGAAAAACGCGCCCCCGGATCCGCGCAAAGCGGCCGGGGGCGCGCAGGATTAGACAATACCGGTTACTGCGGCGTGTAATGCTCCACAATAACCCGGTTCGACGACATCCGCCAGCGGCTGCGGTACGCTTTCTCGTAATACGCGTCGTTCAGCTTCTCGATCAATTCGGAAGACTCCGCCATGTCCGCTTCGAGCAGATCCCGCATCGAGACCAGCCCCTTGAACACCTCCCCGCGCCCCACCACCACCAGATGCCGGACACCGCACTGGAACATCACAATCTTCGCATGACCCAATTCGTCATCGATTTGAATCGTCATCGGATCCGGGCTCATCACCTCCCGAACAAGCGTTGCGTCAATGTCCAGCGACGCATTCACCACCCGGTGCATCAGATCGCGCTCCGAGAAGATGCCCACCACCCGATCATCCTCCTTGACCGCAACCGCACCCGTTTTCCGCTCGCAAAGATAATGCACCGTCTGCCGGACCGTGTCGCTCGCGTTTACCCAGTAAATGTCTCGGGGTTTGATGATGTCGCCAATCGTGTGCATAGACGAGGTCTCCTCTCGGTTATCGCCGATCGATAGCCGCGCGGAAACCCGCTGAATCCGGCGGCATGCGCACTACCTGGAATCAATGCGAAACCCCGGTGACTGCTTGCACCCGCTTCGCTCCATCGATTAGTCTATCACACGATCTCCGGAGCGCCCAGAACTATTTCTAGTTCCAAATATACCCGCCATTAGCAGATTTCTCAGTATTCCCACGGAGCAAACCATGGACTTCCAATTCCCCTGGCCCGTTTTCGACCATGCCGAAGAAGCCGCCCTCCAACGCGTTCTCACCCGCCGCAAATGGTTCAATGGCGAGGAAACACGCGCCTTCGAAGCCGCCTACGCCCAATTTCAGGGAGCCGAATACGCCGCCGCCTGCACCAGCGGCACCACCGCACTCGAAGTCGCCCTGGAAGCCCTCGATATCGGCCCCGGCGATGAAGTGATCGTTCCGCCCTACACCTTCGTCGCAACCGCCACCGCCGTCCTCCGTGTCGGCGCCACCCCAGTCTTCGCCGATGTCGACGCCTCCTGGTGTATGGATCCCGCCGCCGCCGAAGCCGCCATCACCCCGCGCACGCGCGCCATCATGCCCGTCCACTTCGGCGGCGCCATGGCCAACATCGACGCCCTCGCCGATCTCGCGAGAAGCCGCGGCCTCGAACTCATCGAAGACGCCTGCCACGCCTGGGGCAGCGCCTGGGAAGGGCGCGGCGCCGGCACAATCGGGCGCTGCGGAGCCTTCAGCTTCCAGGAATCGAAAAACATCACCGCCGGCGAAGGCGGCGTGCTTGTCTCCAACGATGAATCCTTCATCGAGCGATGCCACAGCATCATCAACTGCGGCCGCGAGGAGGGAGCCCCCTGGTACCACCACATTAACCTCGGCACCAACGCCCGCATCACCGAATTCGGAGCCGCCCTCCTCCTGGCCCAACTCGAACGCGCCCCGGACCAGCTCAACCGCCGCGCCGCAAACGCCGCCCTGCTCGACGAGGGCCTGGCCGGCGTCCCCGGCGTCACGCCCCAGCCCCCGGTCCCGAAAATGACCCGCCGCGCCTGTCATCTCTACTGCTTCCGGCTCGACGCCGCCGCATTCGGCATGGACCGCGACGCATTCCTCGCCGCCTGCAAGGAACGCGGCCTCCCCCTCATGGCGGGCTACCCGATCCCCCTCTACAAGCAGCCCGTCTTTCAGAAATTCCTCGGCCGCCACGACTACAACCAGTGTCACTGCCCCGTCACCGAAGCCCTCTGCGCCAGCGAAGGCGTCTGGATCACCCAGCCCATGCTACTACTATCCGATGCCCACATGCGCGCCATCATCGACGGAATTCGCGACATCGGCAACCACTGACTCTTATCGGGCGCGCGAGCCTACAGGGGTGCCACGGTCAAGCCCGCAAGGGCTTGCCCGTGCCTGCCGACCGGGGAGCCCGAACTTCGGTCGATCGCTACGGCTATCACGGCCATCGCGATGGCTCGCACGGGTTTGGCTTGAACGCTTGAGCTTGGCGCCCGCAGCCCTCCGGTACAAACCCGAGTTGACGTGAAGACCACCAGACCCCTGACAAGACGATGTGCATATCGATGGGTTGGCCCTGGGTAACGGTCACGTGCTATTGAGCCCCCCGAAACCCTTTGCTATACTGCCGCCGGATAAGGCAATCACCGTCTGAACGGCAAGAAGGGAGCGCGGCATGCTTACGCTGAAACAGATACTGAGCTACGCGGTTAAGAATGGGGCCTCCGACGTCCACCTCACCGTCGGCAGCCCCCCCGCCATCCGCGTGGACGGCAAAATCCGCTTCATCGAGGCCGAGCCCATCACCCCCGACCTCACCCAGGGCTACGCCGCCGAAATCATGAACGAGCGCGAGCTCGCCGCCTTCGAGGAAAAGGGCGACGCCGACCTGGCCTACGGCGTGGCCGGACTCGGGCGCTTCCGCGTCAATGTCCTCAAACAGCGCGGCTCCGTCGGCGTCGTCATGCGCCACGTCAAGGGCAAGATCCTCGATTTCACCGAGCTCAATCTACCGCCCGCCATGACCAAGGTCGCCGAGATGCACCGCGGCCTCGTGCTCGTCACCGGCACCACCGGCAGCGGTAAATCCACCACCCTCGCTTCCATCGTCGACTACATCAACCAGCGAAACCGCTTCCACATCGTCACCCTCGAAGACCCCATCGAATTCCTCCACAGCAACAAGAAAAGCATCATCACCCAGCGCGAGATCAACATCGACACCCGCGACTTCTACAGCGCCCTCCGCGCCGCCATGCGCGAAGACCCCGACGTCATCCTCGTCGGCGAAATGCGCGACGCCGAAACCTTCCAGGCCGCGATCTCCGCCGCCGAAACCGGACACCTCGTCTTCAGCACCCTCCACACCACCAACGTGATGCTCACGATCGACCGCATCATGGACATGTTCCCCTCCAACATGCACGACCAGATCCGCTCCCAGATCGCCCTCCAGATCCGCGCCTGCATCGCACAGCGCCTGCTCCCCTCCGCCGACGGCAAGGGCCGCGTCCCCGCCATCGAGCTCATGTTCAACAACCCCGGCATCGCCTCCCTCATCCGCGAGAACAACATCAAGCAAATCCCCACCGCCATCGTAGGCGGCAAGGAAGACGGCATGCAGACCTTCAACATGAGCCTCGCCGGACTCATCAAGGCCGGACTCATCAAAGAAGCCGACGCCTACGCAAACTCCGACAACCCCGAAGAGCTCAAGATGAACCTCCAGGGCATCTACATCAGCAGCGGACGCGGCGGCATCCTCAAGAAATAAGGGGACTGGAGCCCGCGACAAAAACCACCCAAGCCGCGAAAGCGCCCAAAACCACCCCCAACTCGCGGGGGACTGTACCCGCCTCGTGATTTCAAAGGGAGCCACGGGTGCCACGTTCAAGCTCCGCGGCTCCGCCGCGAAGGCTTGAGCGTGCGAGACTCCAGAAGCGCACCTACGTTCAGGGGCCGTATTTCATCTCTAATGGATGACACAACGCGTCGTGAAAGGCTGTCCCGTCGCAGCCAGGGCCACCTCCCCCCCTAATCCAACATCCCCGCCTCAAAATCCCCTTCCTCCACCCACCCCGCCTTCAACGCCTCCCCACCCATATACCGCTCATAAAACCCCGCCGTCCGCGCATCCGTATACGGAATCCCATCAAACCACCCCGCGTCTCCCGCAACACGCCGATCCCCCTCCGCCGCCAGCGCGCCAAACAGCAAACCCCGCATCTCCCCGGCCCGCGCCTCATACCCCGGATCCGCCATCAGATTCTCCAGGCACCACGGATCCTTCCGCACGTCATACAACTCCTCCGCCGGACGCTTCCCGAAACACAGCCGCCAATACGGCCCGTCGCGGCCCGCCCGCCGCATCTCCAGAATCCTTGTCTTCGTTGCCCCCCCGTCACAATTCAAGTACCCCGTCTCCGGATTCCCAGACGGCCACCGGTCCGGCTCGAAATTGTGAATATACAGCAGATCCCCCTCCAGCAACGCCCGCACCGGATACCCCGCGTCCCCCGGACGCCCCACGTCGTGCCGCTCCTTCCCCAGCAAAACATGATTCCGCCAATCCGCGCCCCCGGCCTCCCCGCGAAAGATCGGCAGCAGGCTCCGCCCCGTCATCGGCGCCATCCCCGACGCCCCCGCATCCACCCCCGCCGCCGCCAGAAACGTCGGTGCAAAATCGATGAAATTCACCAGCGCCTCCTCCACCCGGCCCGGCGCCGCGATGCCACCCTGCCACATGATCGCCAGCGGCATGTGATTCGAAGGCCCATACACCTGCCCCTTCACCCGCGGAAACGGCATCCCATTGTCCGCCGTCACCACCACCAGCGTGTTCTCCAGCTCCCCCCGCGACTCCAGCAACGCCAGCATCCGGCCCAGGTGCCGATCAAAATGCTCGATCTCAAACGCGTAATCCAGCAGGTCATTCCGCGTTACCTCGTCATCCGGCCACATCCCCGGAACCGAATCAATCGAATCCAGCGCCTTACCCCCCTTCGCCACCCCCGAACCATATTCATACGCCCGGTGCGGCTCCACCGCCCCATACCAGAAACACCACGGCTTCCCCTCGCCATTCGCCGCCAGAAAATCCTCAAAATTCCCCGCATAATCCGTCGCCCCCATCTTCGACGTCGGCGGCTCCGCCCGGCGCCGGTCAAACGGCGTCCCCGCCAGCTGGCGCGGCTTCCCATCCCGCATCCCCGGATCCCCCGGACCCCACCCCTTCCCCGTCTTTCCCACGAAATACCCCGCCCCCGCAAGCGCCTCCGCATACGTCATGAACTGCGCCGGAAACGGCGCCATATGGTTCACCGCCGTCTCCAGCTGCCACGGGTTCCGCCCCGTCAACACACACGACCGCGACGGCGCGCACTTCCCATTCGGCGTATACGCCCGCGTGAACAAAATCCCCTCCGCCGCCACCCGATCAAACGCCGGCGTCTCCACCCACCCCGTCCCATACGCCCCCATATGCGGATACGACGCATCATCCGCAATCGCAAAAAGGATATTGGGCCGATCGGCAGGTGCGGCGGATAAGCAGACCAGGGCGGCAAGCGCCATGACGAATTGGATGTATCGCATTGTCATTTTTTCACTCCATGGCCGCTGGCGGCACGCTGTCTTCTTGCGATGTAAGCATACCGGGCGACAGCGCTTCAAGGATCGCGGATATTCCTGTCCGCGGCAGCGTGCGCGTCACTTGCGAAAGGACCGCAGGGTATTTGGCGCAACCATAGAAGATGCAATGTCATTCCCACGAAAGTGGGAATCCAGTGCACATGTGAAGTACATCACGCAGCGTCTCTGAATCCCCACTTTCGGGGCTGTCGATTTACTTAATTTACCCTACACTATAAAAGAAATGCGCAGATCCGTCATCCCCGCGAACGCGGGGATCCAGCAACGCGATCGCACAAACCTCCGAGTCCCACTGGATTCCCGCTTTCGCGGGAATGACGCTGTAGGGCGTTAGCACAATATTGTAGGAAATGTGCTCACCGCACGCGTTAAATCGACAGCCCCTTTCCAGGGAATGACGCTGTAAGACAGCAGCACAAACTTGTAGGTTTTGAGGCGTCCGCACCAGTTAAGCCGACGGCCCCATTCGTGGGGATGACGAAATTTCCGATTTCTTTACAAGTTCACCATGCCATTTGAACGCCGTTCTGTGTCCTGCCGCGTGTAGGAAGGTCCGCGATCCTTACGCGGCCACCCCGCGCCGCCACCCCCTCACCCCCGCAAGATCTTCTCCATCGCCTTCCCCTTCGCCAGCTCATCGATCAGCTTGTCCAGATACCGGATCTCCCGCATCGTCGGCTCCTCCACCGCCTCCACCCGCACGCCGCACACCACCCCCCTGATCAGCGTACGCGCGGGATTCGGCCCCGGCGCCTCCGAAAAGAAAGTCTCAAAATCCGTCCCACGCTCCAGCACCGCTCCCAACGCCGCCTGGCTGTATCCGGTCAACCAGCGGATGATTTCGTCGACTTCGGCTTTCGTGCGTCCCTTTTTCTCCGCCTTGGCGATGTAATGGGGATAGACACTGGCGAAACTCATGGTATAGATGCGGTGTTTTGCCATGATTTCGATTTCACTCCAATTCCCTCGGAGGCTGCGGGCAATGTAGGACGGGCGTCCCACCCGTCTGGACAGCCGGGACGGCTATCCTACTTTATTTTCCAGAAACTGTCATTTTTTGACAGTTTCTGGTAAAATCTTGTTATGAACACGGTAACCGACTACTTTCTCCGGCGCGGCGCCACCGTTTTTACGCAATCGGACGTCGCAACAGTGCTATCTGGATCCCCGAACCGTCGCCACGGCCTCGTCAAACGGGCGCTGGCGAAAGGAGAGATTCTCGGCATTCGGCGGGGGCTCTACTGCCTTCCTCGACCCTATCAGAAGCGGCCACTGCGTATCCATACCCTCGCACAACAGATTTACGGCCCGAGCTATGTCAGTTTCGAGTCCGCCCTGAGCTATCACGGTTGGATTCCCGAGGCGGTTTACACATGCACCTGTACCTGTCTTGGAAAAGCTAAGCTGTTTGAGACGCCTCTGGGACGCTTCGATTACAAACGGGTGCCCCAGAAAGTCCTCTATGTGGGCGTCGACCGGGATGTAGACGCGAATGGCAACGCCGCGTTTATCGCGTCACCTGCCAAAGCCCTCGCGGACTACATTTATCTTCATGATCCACCGTGGGAGACCATCGAGGGCGCCTCCGGCAGCCTGCGCATCGAAGTGGACGAATTGCTCGGGGCATCACCCGAAGACCTGGCGGAACTTGAAAAAAACTACACGAACAAGCGAGTCCGGGCTTTCCTCCAAGCCTGGCGACGGGAACTGCAAGCATGAGCGTACAGGCCATTCAACAGCGACTCAACGCGCGCGAATACCGATCGGAAGACGAAGAGGATCAGGCGCTGCGGGAGATTACGCAAGAAGTCATTCTCGCGGCGCTGGGCCGCGGGGACTTCTTCACCAACGCGCTCTTCCAGGGCGGGACCTGTCTCCGCATCTTTCACGGCCTGAACCGGTTCTCCGAGGATCTGGACTTCATCCTTCGCGATCCCGATCCCACATTCCGATGGGGCGATCACCTGGCCCGCGTCGAACAGGAACTGCGCGCCTACGGATACCGGTTCGAAATTGTAGACCGCACCAAAGCCGATGCGGCCGTCAAAAAAGCCTTCCTCAAGGATGACTCGCTCGGCAAGGTTCTGGAACTTCAATTCGCGTTCCGAAAGGGTCCCCTCGCGAAGATTCGAATCAAGCTGGAAATTGACACCAACCCGCCCGCGGCCAGTGGCGTGGCGCTCGAGTACATGGACTTTCCATTCCTCTCCGCCGTCTCCATCCAGGACATGCCGACCCTCTTTGCCGGGAAGCTGCACGCACTGCTGTGCCGCGAGTATATCAAAGGCCGTGACTGGTTCGACTTCCTCTGGTATACGGGCCGCGGAACGCCGGTCAACTACGCGTTCCTCTCCGCCGCGCTGGAACAAGTGGGTCCCTGGACGTCCAAAGGCGAAACGGTCAACATCGATTGGCTCGCAAAGGAACTCGGCGGAGCCATTGACCAGCTCGACCTCGGGCAGGCGGCGAAAGATGTCGAGCGCTTCCTGCCAGCCAGCGAACTGCCCTCCCTCAACCTGTGGAGCCGCGACCTCTTCTTGCGCCAACTCGACAAATGGCGCGCCGCCCAGCCAGATTAAGATCCGGCCGTTAGCATATCTTTAGACAGCGCCCTCAAGGCTGCGGCGTCTCAATCCACTTCCGATTAAACCGGTAGTGCAGCCGGCTGGAGATCAGGTGGATCACGCCATCCGGGGTCTGCGTCGCCGCCAGGTAGCCCCGCGGCTCCGCGTGGTGGTCATCCATCGTGAAGGTCCCCGTCCACGCGCCTCCTTCCAAGGCCTGCGCGGGGCCGCCCGGCGTCACCAGCTTCCGGACCGGCCACGTCTCCCCGTCATCGTAGGAAAGGGCCGCGTACATGCCATAGCCCATCGCCGTCTCCCCGCGCGCGTTCGTAAACTCCAGGCCCGTACGCTCCTGGTCCAGCCGCCCGAAATCCGTGAAGGACACCAGCAGCAGCGGGCCCTCGCTCAAACGGTACAGCACAAGACGTTGCCCGCTCCAGATCGGCGGGAAAGGGCTCGCGGAATAGGTCCACGTCTCGCCCGAATCGCTCGATATGCTCCTGGCCAGGCGCCCCTCAATCGCGTCGCCCCGCCCGAAGGCGATCCACCGCCCGTCGGACAGCTCCGCCACGCCACCGTGGATCCCCGCGATCGTGCCCCGGCCCGTCGCGCCCGCCGCAAACACCGGCGCCGGCTGCCCCTCGCCCGGATCCCGCCACGTCGCCCCCCCATCCCGGCTGATGTGCAGCGCCGTGCCCCCTTCACTCGTGGGCGACGCGTCGCACGGCTGCACCAGCAGCCCGTCCGGCGTCTTGATCGTACCCGCAATAACCTGGTGCCGCCCCTTCACCCGCGGCCCGATCGCCCGCGGAGCCGACCACGTGACGCCGTTGTCCCGGCTCGTACGCAGGAGCAGCGCGAGATTATCCCAGCCCGTGCCGCTGTCCGGGCCCATCCCGTTGAAATGATAAACCGTCCCGTCGCTGTCATGGAAGATCGCCGAGCCGTGCATGTTACGCCGCGGCGCCTTGAAGAATTCGCTCGACGGATCCCAGTTCTCCGCGCCCGCGCGCAACCGGCTCGCGATCACCGTCAGCTCCGCGCCCGCCTCCTTCATCGTCGTATACCAGATCGCCAGCAGATCCCCGTTCTCCAGCCACGTAATCGCCGGCTGGTGGTTGTGCTCGTAAAACGGCTCCTCCGCGCCCGCCGCCGGCGGCAACACGAACACCGACGGCCCCGCAAAAAAAGGCGCGTCGCGATCCGGCCCCCGGCCCCAGTCATGACGCGCCTGCGACACGCCCCGCGCCCAACCCGGCGGCGACGCCTCCGGAACCGGCGTCAACCCGGTGATCACCCCCGCCTCCTCCGCCACCTCAAAATGGCGATACACGAGCGCCTCCTCCGCCCCCCACGCGGACCCATGACCCAACCCCGCGATCGCCACCAGTACGCAACCCGCTCCAACCATCCATTTCATCCACACGGTAACACTCCTCCCGGCCGCGCCAACCTTCAACAGCGGCGCGCCCGTACATCAGCCAAGACACAAGCGACAGCCTAATCCATCCCCCGCGCCCCACGCAACGCAAGAACGCCCCACGAAGAGGCCATGCATCCCGGCGACTCAGCCACTCCCGCCCGAGAAACGTAACGCCAGACACCCCGATCCACCAGCAAAGGCCAACGGGGACGTTCGGCATTCAGTCGGATTGCCGCCGTCTCGCGAACCTCCTCCGCGTCCCGGGCGCTATCAACAACCAGAGGACACCCGCTGATTACGCCCATCAACCGGAACGCCCCAAGGGGACTGGAGCCCGCGACAAAAACCACCCAAGCCGCGAAAGCGCCCAAAACCACCCCAAAATCGCGGGGGACTGAACCAAGGGGACTGGAGCCCGCGACAAACACCACCCCAGCCGCGAAAGCGCCCAACACCACCCCTAAATCGCGGGGGCCTGTACCCGCCGAAAGGCTCTGGGGGTACAGCCACCGGCTGGATTGGCGTCATTGGACATTACGTTGGCCCACTTGCCAGCCAGAGGCAGTCCCCAAGGGGACTGGAGCCCGCGACAAAATCCACCCACGCCCCGAAAGCGCCCAATACCACCCCCAATTCGCGGGGGACTGTACCCGCAGAAGACCGTCACCCCCCTCATCCCCCCGCATCCGTGGTCACGGTGTGGATTACATCGCCACCATCAAACTCCGTTCCGGCAAAAACGACTTGGCCAGCGCTGTTCACGCGCATGGAATACGCTTGCGCATCAATATCGCCCAAGCGCCCGGACCACTGAAGCTCACCCCTTTCGCTGAACCGAACTCCGTAGAACCGGTCACAGATGGTTCTGATGTCTATGAATCCCAGTGAATACGCATACCCACCCGCCACAAGGTCTCCGTCCGGCAACTCAACCAGACCATACCCGTAGGCATACGGCGCACCCGGACCAAACGCGTCCCACTGAAACGCCCCCGCCGAATCCAGCTTGAACACGTACGGCCGGTACCCACCAATACTCTCGTCCAGATCAATGCCCACCACCGCGTAGCCGTCGTCCCACGTTTCAATCATTTCCTGAGCCGCCGCCTTCGTGGAACGTTGCGCTGGCGTGTCCGCATCGTTGAATTCCCATTCGGAAGCACCTTCCGGATCGGTCTTGACGACACTGCGATATCCATTCCCCGACTGGCCGCAGAACGCGTAGCCGCCGTCCCGCGTCGCAATGCAACTCAGCGTGATGGATTGATCCAATGTCCGTCGCCAAAGCTCGTTGCCATCCGCGTCAAACTTCGCCAAGAGCGCGTTGCGACTTTCCGTGCCCGCCACCGTGAAAGAAGCGTCCGGATTCACGCAAAGCGACCACACAGAGACTTTTCGCGCCCCCCGAAGCACCTTGGACCATACTTCCTGCCCATCGCCATCGACTTTGGCCAGGATCATATCGGTGTGGCCCAATAGATACCCGGGAAAAATGACCGATGCCCCGGTAACCCCCGCCATGTAGTACCCGCCGTCGCCGCTGGGAGCAATGCTCGTCCATTCGTCCTCATCGCCCCAATCCCAGGACCTCGTCCACTGAATCTGACCAGAAGCGCTCGCCTTCACCACAAATGCATCAAGCACATAGTCCGAGTCGACCAGTGGCGTAGCATCCGCGGACCCCGCCATAACGGCGCCGTCATCATCGGCAACCGCGAAATCCCATACGCGCGTATACTTGCCAACCACCACGCGAGACGCCATGGCGGCGGGCTCCGATTCCGGGCAAACCGGAGTACAGCCCACGACCATCAGAAAGCACAGGGATGCGGCCCACACGATCACATTCTTCTTGAGAATCACAAATAGCGCCTCCAGGGTCCTATCCCCATATCCCCATATCCCGGAATCCAATATAGGCGTTTGCAGGCTGTCCCCGGACTGCAACGCAATCCGAACCACCCCAGGGACTGCGGCGCCACACCACCCCAAGTACCACCAACCCGCACAACACCAAAAGCCAGCCCAACCAACCCACAACACCAACAACCGGCGCGGCTGTCCCGTCGCCGCCCCCAAGGGGACTGGTGCCCGCGACAAAAACCACCCACGCCGCGAAAGCGCCCCAAACCACCCCCAAATCGCGGGGGACTGTACCCGCCGAAAGGCTCTGGGGGTACAGCCACTGGCTGGATTGGCGCCATTGGACAATACGTTAGGCCGCTTGCCAGCCAGAGGCAGTCCCCAAGGGGCCTGTACCCGCCGAGGACCCAGGCCCCCAACGGCTACCTGTTCACATTAACCGTGACGAGTGAGAACGCATAGACCAGGCCATTGGCGCCCGGTCCAGCGAGTACCACCTCGCCAGAATTGCCCTCGACGAGCGCAAACGCGTGCTCGGCGGTCTCGCTTACCCGCTCGTCCCAGCGTATGCCCCCGTTTTCCCCGATACAGACCACATACATCCGGTTGCATGCCGGAATACCCAGGAAATTGTACGCGAAACTGTCACCCGCCGCCACCAGGCTTCCGTCAGCCAACTCAATAATGTCGTAACCCCTCGCATGCGGCGCGCCTGGCGCCCTCTCGGCCCACAGGAAGTTACCCGAACGGTCCAGCTTCACGACAAACAAATCCTCGAAAGTGCGCCCAGCGACCGCAAAGCCACCATCGCGCGTTTGTACGATGCCCTCCCCGTAACGGAACGCTCCAAACGCGATATGATTCCCCGCGCGGAAGTCCCACAACGTGTTTCCGCTCGCGTCCAACACGGCGACATAGACGTCATCCGCGTATGCGGCATCCGAAGGCGTGTCTGTGTAGCCGGCAATGGCGTAGCCTCCATCGTCCGTTGGAATTATGTCCTGTACGCCAAGATTAAATCCCGCACTCAACCGCCTGCGCCAGGTTTCGCCGCCGTCGGCGTCAAATTTTATGACCAGAACATCATCATACGCGGCATCTTGCCTTGTCGTTCCCGCCACAACGAAACTGTTATCCGGGTTTACGCAAATAGCCCGCCCAACAGCAAACCGCTCGCCATCCAACAGCCGCTCCCAGACAGCTTCCCCGTTGGAATCTATTTTGCCCACCGAGATATCCGTAGGCTCGAACGACTTCGGGTCCGTAACCAGTGCCCCAATAGTACCCGCATATACATAGCCGCCGTCTATAGTCGGCTGAATACTACTTGCCTGGCCCGTGGCGCTTCCCGCAATCTTTGTCGTCCATTCGACTGTACCGTTTTTGTCCGTCTTGACAAAAAAGCTATCGAGACTCCGCAGGTACGATTCGTATGCCGCATCATCAAACAGCGGCCGCGCTTGCCCGGCAGTGTATCCCGCCAGAATGTAGCCCCCGTCCGCGGCAACCTCCATATCATTGGGCCAGGCATCAAATTCCGCGGGGACACGCACTTCCGAAAGCGCCGGAACGGAATCCTCGCAGGGCGCCCCCACCAGGGGATCACAAGCGCTGGCTATGATCGGGAGAAACGCGCAAAGAATACGAGTATGGCTCAAGCCCTTCATTTCGTCACCTGGAAATCCTATCAATGATACCAGCAATACACGAAATGGCGTATGCTACCTGTCCGATAGAGCTTCTTAAAACACCATGCATTATTTCTACAACACCAAAACATGCATATCGGTTCCAGTCCCACCAATAATAGTTCTTGCATTGTTCCATCTGACAACCACGCATAATACGGTCACAATTCAAATGACCGCCGCAGCGGTAATAGCACAGATCGTGGCCAAAACAGCATCCTCGAAAATTTGCTCGAGATCCCCAGCCTTGCCATATGAAATCGTAGGTTCCAGGAATGCCACAGGTGTCCCCAGAAGCCAATCCCAAAGCATCAGTGAGCCTCACCGGGGACGCCGCCACGTACAGATACACATTCGGCCCGTCGACCATCTCCATGGGGTCGCGCGTCACCCAGCGCAACTGCGCGGCGCTGTAATACCGGTAGGGGAAGTAGTGCAACCCCGACGCGCCGTCGTAGGGCTTGCCGGTGAAGGCCTGGGGCATCGCGGGGCCGGACGCGGCGTAGGCCGCGCCATAGGGGCCGTATTCCGCCGACGCCACCGCCGCCCTGGACCCGTCGAACAGCCCGCGCACGGAACCGAGGTGGTCCAGCGCGTAATGGCGGTACCCCCCCGCGGCCGGATCCGTCCCGCCCACATCCGCCAGCGTCGCTTCTACCTGTTCCATCGTGTTCGCCCCGTTGATATACGTCCGCGCCAGATCACCCGAAGCCCCATCCGCATCATCCTCCTCGTTCACCTCTCCCGGCGTCCATAATAGCACCGTTTCCCCGCGCCGTAAAGCCCCATCCGCTCTGGGGCTCTTGGGGGTACAGCCACCGGCTGGATTGGCGCCATTGGACATTACCTTGGCCCACGTGCCAGCCAGAGGCAGTCCCCAAGGGGACTGGAGCCCGCGACAAGAACCACCCAACCCGCGAAAGCGCCCAAAACCACCCCCAAATCGCGGGGGACTGTACCCGCCGAAAGGTTCTGGGGGTACAGCCACTGGCTGGATTGGCGCCATTGGACAATACGTTGACCCACGTGCCAGCCAGAGGCAGTCCCCAAGGGGACTGGAGCCCGCGACAAAAACCACCCACGCCGCGAAAGCGCCCAAAACCACCGCAAAATCGCGGGGGACTGTACCCGCCGAAAAGCAGGATAGCCCGTCCCGGCTGTCCCGTATCCGCCCAAATCCCACCCACAACTTTTCTTGCTTTCACGCAATCCATGTTGTACCCTCATTTCGGGGGAAGCGCGGGCCGCGCCCCCCTCACATGAGGTAGTGTTTCATGCAGTGTTTTCGTTTCATGGCCATGGCCAGCCTGTGGACCGCCGCCATCGCTCCGATCGCTCCCGCCGATCCCATCGACTTCGGTCGCGACGTCCGCCCCGTGCTCGCGGGCAAGTGTTTCCAGTGCCACGGCCCCGATGAGGCCGCGCGCCAGGCCGGCCTTCGGCTGGACACCTTCGAGGGCGCCACGATGGCCCTGAAATCCGGCGCCCCGGCCATCGTCCCGGGCGACGCGAGCCAGGGCAGCTTCTTCGCGCGCATCACAACGCACGACGAAGTCGACCGCATGCCGCCGCCCGAGGTCAGTCCCGCGCTGGACGACGCCACGGTGGACCTCCTCCGCCGCTGGGTGAACGAGGGCGCGGCCTACGCGCCCCACTGGTCCTTCGTGAAGCCGGAGAAGGCCCCCCTGCCGCCGGTCGACGACCTGGCCTGGCCCCGCAACGCCATCGACCATTTTATCGCGGCGGGCCTGCGCGACGCCGGCCTCGCCCCCGCGCAGGAGGCCGACCGCCACACGCTCATCCGCCGCCTTTCGCTCGATCTCACCGGGCTCCCGCCCGCGCCGGAAGCGGTCGAGGCCTTCGTGAACGATCCCAGCCCCGTCGCCTATGAAAAACTCGTGGAGGACCTCCTCGCCTCCCCGCGCTTCGGCGAGCGCTGGGCCCGCATCTGGCTCGACATCGCCCGCTACGCCGACACCAAGGGCTACGAGGCCGATCGACACCGCGACATGTGGCGCTTCCGCGACTGGGTCATCGAGGCCTTCAACCAGGACATGCCGTTTGACCAGTTCACCATCGAGCAGATGGCCGGCGACCTCCTGCCCGAGCCCACCCTCGAACAGCAACTGGCCACCGCCTTCCACCGCAACACCATGACCAACGACGAAGGCGGCACGGACAACGAGGAATTCCGCACCGCCGCCGTGCTCGATCGCGTGGACACCACCATGGCCGCCTGGATGGGACTGACCATGAACTGCGCCCAGTGCCATACCCACAAGTACGACCCGATTACGCAGAAGGAGTATTACCAGTTCTACGCCTTCCTGAACCAGACCCAGGACGCCGACCTCTTTCCGGAGGAGTCCCCCGTGCTCCCCGCGCCCACGCGCGACCAGCAGCGCGAGATGGATTTTCTCCGCGAGCGCCTGGATCAGGCCGCCGACGCCATGCGCGCCGCCCTGCCCGCGCGCAACGAGCCCCAGGAAGCCTGGGAGCAGCGCATCGCGGCCGAAGGCGGCGGCGCCCCCGTCCCCGGCGCCTGGCAGTCCCTCGGCCCCATCCCGCAAGACGATTTCGAGCAGGCCTTCGCGAGTGACGGCGGCCTGGACGTTACCTCGCGCGATCTCGCCGCGCCCGAGGGCTACGAGTGGATTCCCCGCCCGGACTGGACCGACGGCGAGGTCCGCAACCTCGAAGGCCAGACCGCCATCACCTACCTCCGGCGCACCATCCAGGCCGCCGAGCCCGCCGCCTACCCCGTCAAGCTCGGCAGCAACGACGCCATCCAGGTCTGGCTCAACGGCGTGGAGGTCCACAGCAACAAGGTCCTCCGCAGCATCGAGCCCGGAAGCGACGAGGTCACGCTCAACCTCGTCGCCGGCGACAACCTCCTCCTCCTCAAGATAACCAACGCGGGCGGGGCCTACGCCTACTCCTACGAAAGCGGCTACACCGGCCTCCCGCTCGAACTGCTCAAAATCGCCCGGACGCCCGCCGCCAGCCGCGCCGCCGATCAGGCGGATCAGATCCTCGCCTACTACCGCGAACACATCGCTCCGGAACTCGCCCCGCTCCGCGATGATCGCGCCCAACTCCAGGCGCGTCTCGACGAGATCAACGCCGCCGTCCCGAAGATCCCCGTCCTCCGCGAGTTGCCCCCGGGCGAACAGCGCGCGACGCATATCTTCGAGAAGGGCAGCTTCCTGAGCCCGGGCGACGAAGTCTTCCCCGGCACGCCCGCCTTCCTGCATCCCCTCCCCTACGACGCCCCGCGCAACCGCCTCGGCATGGCCCGCTGGCTCGTCGACCGCGAAAACCCGCTCACCGCGCGCGTACTCGTCAACCGCTTCTGGACCCAGTTCTTCGGCGTCGGCATTGTCGAAACCGCCGAGGACTTCGGCCAGCAGGGCGAACTGCCCATCAACCAGCCCCTGCTCGATTGGCTCGCCGTCGATCTCATGGAAAACGGCTGGTCCATGAAGCAGCTCTGCCGCACCATCGTCACCTCCGCCACGTACCGCCAGGCCTCCGCCGTCCGGCCGGAGACCCAGGCGAAAGATCCCTACAACCGCCTCCTCGCCCGCGGGCCCCGCTTCCGCCTCGAAGCCGAAATGGTCCGCGATCAGGCCCTGGCCGCCAGCGGGCTTCTCAGCGACGACCTGTTCGGTCCCTCCGTCATGCCCCCGCAGCCCGAGGGCATCTGGCAGGTGGTCTACAGCGGCGACGAGTGGAAAACCTCCGAGGGCGGGGACCGGTACCGCCGCGGCCTCTACACCTACTGGCGCCGAACCTCCCCCTACCCCTCCATGATCACCTTCGACGCCCCCTCGCGCGAGGTCTGCACCCTGCGGCGCATTCCCACCAACACCCCGCTCCAGGCCCTCACCACCCTGAACGACCCGGTCTATGTCGAAGCCGCGCAGGCCCTGGCGCGCCGCGTGATAAGCGAAGCGCCCGACCCCTCGCTGGAAGGCCGCATCCGCCACGCCTTCCTGCTCGCCGCAAGCCGCCCGCCGGAGGACGCCGAAATCGCCACCGTGCGCCGGCTCTATGAAGACGCCCGCGCCACCTACGCCGGTAACGCCGATGGCGCCCTCGCCATGGCCACGGTCCCGCTCGGGCCCGCCCTGCCGGGTCAGGACGACGCCGAACTCGCCGCCTGGACCGTCGTCGGCAATGTACTGCTGAACCTCGATGAAGTGCTGACAAAACGATAAAGTGAGTAGGATAGGCGTCCCGCCTGTCCTGGAAAGCCGGAACGGCTATTCCACATCGGAAAAAACGCCACGGAATGTGACCACCATGAATCCTTATCTCCACTACATGCACGGGCTCACCCGCCGCCACTTCCTCCAGCGCACCGGCGCCGGCATCGGGGCCCTCGCCCTCGGCGCCCTCCTGGGCGAATCCGCCGGCGCCGCCTACGGGCAGCCGCGCGGGCCCCATTTCACGCCCACCGCCAAGCGCGTTATCTACCTCCACATGGCCGGCTCCCCGCCCCAGCTCGACCTCTTCGATTACAAGCCGAAGCTGAATGAGCTGAACGGCCAGCCCTGCCCCCAGGACTTCCTCGAAAACGAGCGCTTCGCCTTCATCACCGGCCACCCGTCCATCCTCGGCTCCCCCTACCAATTTCAGCAGCGTGGCGAAAGCGGCGCCTGGGTCTCCGAACTCATGCCCCACCTCGCGGGCGTCTCCGATGACCTCTGCATGGTCCGCTCCCTCCACACCGACCAGTTCAACCACGCCCCCGCCCAGCTCTTCCTCTACACCGGCTCCCCCCGCCTCGGTCGCCCCTCCATGGGCTCCTGGCTGACCTACGGCCTCGGCACGGAAAATCAAAACCTCCCGGGCTTTGTCGTCCTCGTATCGGGCAACAAGACGCCCGACGCCGGCAAGAGCGTATGGGGCAGCGGCTTCCTCCCCACCGTGCACCAGGGCGTGCAGTGCCGCACTACCGGCGACCCCGTCCTCTATGTCTCCAATCCCGACGGCATGGACCGCGCCATGCGCCGCCGGAGCCTCGACGCCCTCAACGAACTGAACGAACTCCATTTCGCAAAGGATGCCGACCCCGAAACCCAGACCCGCATCTCCCAATACGAGCTCGCCTACCGCATGCAGCTCTCCGTCCCCGAAGTCATGGACATCGCCGCGGAGCCCGAATACATCCACCGCCTCTACGGCTCCGACCCGGGCGCCACCTCCTTCGCCAACAACTGCCTCCTCGCGCGGCGCCTCATCGAGCAGGGCGTCCGCTTCGTCCAGCTCTTCGACTGGGGCTGGGACACCCACGGCACCAGCCCCAACGATGATATCGTCACCCACCTCCCGCTCAAGTGCCGCCTGTCCGACCGCCCCATCGCCGCCCTCATCACCGATCTCAAGCAGCGCGGCCTCCTGGAAGACACCCTCGTCGTCTGGAGCGGCGAATTCGGCCGCACCGCCATGAACGAAGCCCGAAACGGCAGCACCTTCCTCGGCCGCGACCACCATCCCCACGCCTTCACCGTCTGGATGGCCGGCGGCGGTTCCAACCGCGGCGCCCAGATCGGCCAGACCGACGAACTCGGCTACCGCATCACCGAAAACCCCATCCACATCCACGATTTCCAGGCCACCCTCATGGCCATGATGGGCTTCGACCACGAACGCCTCACCTTCCACTACCAGGGCCGCGACTACCGCCTCACCGACGTCCACGGCCGCGTCCGCCCCGAGCTGATGGCCTGATCCGGCAAACAAAGGATCGCGGACATTCCGCGGCGAAGTAAGCCCAAGCTCCCAGAAGCCCATACTCCCGCTATCGCAACCCCGGATTCCCACACTTCAAGCCCCAACCCAACCCGCGCCACACGGCTCCATTTTCGACACAGGCGCCGTGCCGCCACAATCAACCTCAACTGTTCAACCCGCGCCAACGTGGCTTGGGCTTCCAGCCTGAGACAGCGTGAGCGGTGCTTTCCAACGGCCCGTTGACGCTATGCATACAGCCTCGCAATCCCAACGCTATTCGTGTCCATTCGCGTTCATTCGCGGTTCAAAACTGATCGCGGACATTCCGCCACGGCGGCCCTTCGTCCTGTCCGCGGCAGAGAAAGCGTCAACCCCACCCCAAGTGCGCGCACACTTCACCGCGCCTCTCTTCACGGGGTACAGCCTCGGGCTGGCCTGAAGCCTGCGTTCCTGTCTCATGCATCCGCGCCAGCCCGATGCAGTCCCCCTCCCCCAAAATCACCCCCGATACACCAGAAACCCCATATACACCACATACAGCCCCACCAGCACCGCCCCCTCTCGCCGTTGCAGCGTATGCGGCGTCCGCCCCGTAAACATGAAGCCAAACAGCAACAACGTCGCCACCAGCATCACCCCCATGTCGAGATTGTTCGTTTCGTTGTATTCCACGCTGTGAAACACACTCGTCAGCCCCGCCACGATGAAAATATTGAATATGTTCGAACCCACGACGTTCCCCACGGCAATATCCACATTCTTTCGGTACGCCGCCATCCCCGAGGTCGCAAGCTCCGGAAGCGACGTTCCGATCGCGATCACCGTAAGCCCGATAAACGCCTGGCTCATCCCCCACGACAGGGCAATCTGCTCCGCGCTGGTCACCGACAGGCGCCCCCCGATGACGAGACCCGCAATACCCACGACGATTTCCACAATCGACCGCGGCAGCGGGTCCGACGCCGGCTCCTCCAGCCATTCCTTGTCCTTGTCGTCCTTCACAAGCTGCACGACGTAGTACATGAAAGCGCAGAAGAAACCCAACAGCACCAGCCCATCGATATGGCCCAGGCGGGAAACCTCGTCCCCCTCGACAAGACGGTCGTTCAGCAGCACGAAAAACAAGATCGCCGCCCCCAGCGTAAAGGGTATCTCCTTCCAGACCGTGCCACGTTTTGCCGGCAGCGGGCAAATCATCGCGGCAATGCCCAGAATCAAAAGAATGTTCGCAATATTGCTGCCGATGATATTCCCGATGAAGAGGTCCCCATTCCCCTCCGCGCCCGCAAACAGGCCAATCACCAGCTCCGGCAGCGACGTGCCAAAAGAGACCACCGTCAGCCCGATAACCAGATCGCTGACCCGCAGCGCCTTCGCCACCGACGACGCCCCACGAACAAGCCAGTCCGCCCCCTTGATCAGCAGCGCCAGCCCCCCGATAAGCAGCACATAATCCATGCCAAAACTTCCTGATTTTGACGACGCGAGCGCCGTGGAGTGAAATGACTACCCGATTCGGGCGACGAAGAGGCGACAGCATAGCCTGCGAAGTCAAACCCGAGCAAGCTAACGGCGGAACTCCCCCAAAAAACACAAACACTCCCCGGGGGTTTAGCGGGGAGTGTTGTGCTGTAGATCGTGACGCGCGACACAATGGGAAAATGCCGCGAACCAGCCTACAGTAGTGTGCGAAGATTGTTCATGCCCGCGCCGGATATTCTCCGGTCGCCAAGGCGAATTAACAGGTTCCTAACTGACGTCCGCCGTCCACTGCCGGAAGAAGGCCTGAATTCCTCGAACCGGACGGAGCCTGATATTTGTGTAGTGCATCCGCATCAACTTGTCGAATGCGTCCAACTTGTCCTGGGCAATAATGGTGCCCTGTGCGCGATCTTCCAGACTATCCGCAGTACGCGCGGAATACTCAAACACCGCCATGGTTCGTTCACCTCTGCTTGGGCCTTGCGTTCGACTGTTCCGAAGCCTCATCAGCGACTTCTGCCTATATAGTCGTAATTCCGGACAGATTGTGCAGAAAATGAACCAAATTGGAACATGCTTGCGGAAAAAACGGGAAGAACCGGATAAAGAGGGCCCCGATCACGAAAAAATCGTCCGATTCCGTCAATAAACTTGCCCCGGGACGCCCCGCTCAATAATCGGCCGACTTCCGCCCGTACCGATCCCCGAAGGGGCCCTCCTGCTCGTCTTCCATACTCTGCCGGATGCGCAGGTAGGATTCATAACGCCACGGGGTCAGTTCACCCGCCTCCACCGCTGCCGTCACCGCGCAATCCGGCTCGTGCGTGTGGCTGCAATCGCGAAAACGGCAATCCACCCCCAGCGCCGCCAGATCCGGAAAAAACCAGCCGACTTCCGCCGGCGACACCCCCCACACCCCCAGCGCGCGTATCCCCGGCGTGTCGATGATACGGATCCCCCCGTCGAGCTCATACAGCCGCGATGCCGTCGTCGTGTGCCGGCCACGTTGCGAGACGTCGCTCACCTCCTGTGTGTGCACCGCCAGGTCCGGGTCAAGCGCATTCAGGAGCGACGACTTCCCCACGCCGCTGTGGCCGCTCAACACGCTAAGCTTCCCGCCCAGCAGCCCCCGGAGTTCGTCCAGCCCCGCCCCCGTCTCGCAGCTGGTCCGGATCACGCGAAAACCGAGCGTCTCGTAATCCTGAAGTTCCGGGGGCGCCTCGTCGACCAGATCCATCTTGTTCACGCAGATGACCGTGTCCACCCCGCCCACCTCCGCCGCGATCAGGTAGCGATCCACCAGCCCGGGACGGAACGGCGGGTTGGCCGCCGCCGTTACGATCACCAACAGATCGATGTTCGCCGCAAATACCTGCTCGTCGAGCTTGTCGTGCTCGTGGCCCGGGCGGCTCAGCCGCGTGCGCCGCGGCGCAACCCCCCGAACCATCCACTTCTCCGCCTCCCGCTCCACGTACACCTTGTCCCCCGGAGCCAGCAGCGACGTCCGCCCCTCCTTCAGCCGCTCGTCAATCAGGCAGAGCTCCTCCGCCCCGTCCTTCAACACAAACGCCCACTTCTTCGAATGCGATATCAGCAGCGCGTTCGGCTCGAAATCGGTCGGCAGCGATTGCAGCTCAAGCGCCACATCCGAAATCGCCGCCTGCGCGCGCCGGTGCCGGATGCGGTCGTGGGTGAACGACGTCTCGTGCGCCTCCGCCCAGTTCCGCGTGCGCACCTGTTTGCGCTTCTTCTTTTTGACCTGCTTCTTTTTCATTCATCCCGCATACGGCGGCTCTCCCGACCCTTCGGCCGCGGCTACGACACCTCGGGGTTAAGCACCGGATACCCGTGGCTTCTCACGATCCCAATGAGCCGCTGATCCGCCGAGACAAAAACGGCGTCCCGAGTGCAGTTCTCCCGATAAAACGAAAACTGGAGTGCGTCGAGGGTCGCCAGGGTATTCGCTCCATGGTTCTCGACGAGAAATTGGTATGCGTTCGCGATTACCGAGGGCGTGAATGGAAAGACGCGGATACGGCTTCTGACATCCTCGGAAAACCGCGCCACAAGTGATTCGAAAAACACGGCGTCGATGTGCCCGGATCGCCGCTGCCGCGCGGCGGACGACATCAACTCCAACCGCGCGAGCTCCGAGATGCAGATGGTGTCCGAACCACGGTACATAGCCCGCACGTTCTCCGTACCCCGTTCCTGGTGGTACAGTTTGAGCAGTGCGGAGGAATCTACATAGTAATTCACGTGCTGGCGTGCCGCTCAGCAATCAATTCATCGGCCCAACTGCTGGTGTCTGACGCGGACATTTCCAACACCTCATCAAGCGTCGGAATCCTCTTCTTCGCTTCCGGCTGCCTGGACGGCTGCCGCAAAGACTGAAGATGGGTGTAGAGTTGCGCGAGCTCGGCCTCGCCCAGTTGGTCAATTGCCTGGTGGATCTGTTCTTTCAGTGTCATTGAATCGGTCTCCATCAAGAAGTGGTGCTGCTTGTCCTTTTCGCTGCAATTATACCTGTCCGAGACCAAAACGGAAAACGTGGCGATGACGCCTCACGCCTCCGGATCAAACGACACGCGCTTCTCAATATACGCCGACACCTCGTCCATCGGCATCCGCACCTGCTCCATGCTGTCGCGCTCGCGGATCGTCACCGTGTTGTCCTCTTTCGTGTCGTAATCCACGCAGATGCAGAACGGCGTGCCCACCTCGTCCATGCGCCGGTAGCGCCGCCCGATCGCGCCCGCCTGGTCGTAGTACGTGTTGAACTTCCGCCGCAGCTTCTTCTCCAGCTCCTGCGCGATCTCCGCCAGCCCATCCTTCTTCACCAGCGGCAGCACCGCCGCCTTGATCGGCGCCAGCTTCGGCGCAAATCGCATCACCACGCGCGTCTCCCCCTCCACCTCTTCCTCGTCATACGCCGCGCAAAGCACCGCCAGCGTCGTACGGTCCGCACCCGCCGATGGCTCCAGCACCGTCGGCACAAAGCGCTCGTTCTTCACCTGATCGAAAAACGACAAGTCCTTGCCCGAATGCTTCGAATGCGCGTTCAGATCAAACGTCCCCCGGTTCGCCAGGCCCTGCAGCTCGCCCCACCCAAACGGGAACTCGTACTCCACGTCCACCGTCCGCTTCGAATAATGCGCCAGCGCCTCCTTCGGGTGCTCATACCACCGCAGCTTGTCCTCCGGCAGGCCCAGCCGCAGATACCAGCTCCAGATCGCCTCCTGCCACCGCTCAAACCAGATCTCCTCCTCCTCCTCCTTGCAGAAAAACTCGATCTCCATCTGCTCAAACTCGCGGCTCCGGAAGATGAAATTCCGCGGGTTCACCTCATTCCGGAAGCTCTTCCCCACCTGCGCAATACCAAACGGGATCTGGCACCGGTACGACGAATACACCTCCTTGAAATCCACAAAAATCGACTGGCACGTCTCCGGACGCAGGTACGTGTTCACCGCCGTGTCCTCGCTCACCCCAAGCTGGGTCTTGAGCATGCTGTTGAACTTCTTCGGCTCCGTCAGCTCCCCCCCGCAATCCGGACACCGGTCCGACTCCAGGTGATCCTGCCGGAAACGGTGCCTGCACGCCTTGCAATCCACCACCACATCATGGAACGCCTCCACATGCCCCGACGCCACCCACACCTCCGGATGCATGATGATGCTCGCATCAATCCCCACCACGTCGTCCCGAAGCTGCACGAAGTTGTACCACCAGTCATCCTTCAGATTCCGCTTCAGCTCCACCCCCAGCGGCCCGAAATCCCAGCACCCATTCACCCCGCCATAAATGCCGCTCGACTGAAAAATGAATCCCTTACGCTTGCAAAGGCTGACCAGCTTGTCCACGATAAACTCCTGTCATAACAAAATCGGAAAAAAGGGGAAACGCCCGGCGGCAAGAACCACCGCCACCACCGCGCAAGCCCACAATTGTAGGCCCTGAACGCCTTTAATTGCAATAATTTAGCCCCGCACACACCATCCCCGTCCACAATCCAAAGCCCCCTTCCCTCTTCCCCCTTCCCTCTCACCCTTCCCTCTTTACCCTTCACTCTTCCCCCTTCCCTCTTCACCCTTCCCTCTTCCAGAAATCGTTCCCACGGTCCTCCGTGGGAATGCATCCCGTTCCGCTCCGCGGAACAACCCCACCCAAGAACCCACCGACCGACGCCGCGAAAAACGTAGGATAGCCGTCCCGGCTGTCCATGGCGGCAAAGCCGCCCCCGCCCACGCCGCGAAAAAAACGTAGGATAGCCGTCCCGGCTGTCCACGGCCGCAAAGCCGCCCACGCCCGCAGCGACACCCGCGCTCCAGCAGGGCGCATCGCCTGGGGACACAGACATTCCTGTACGCGGCAAAACAAGCCCAGAGACCAGAAGCCCCCTTCCCCTCGTTCCCAAGGTCCCCTTGGGAACGAGGAGAAAGCGCACACACCACCGTCAACTGCCCACCGTCAACTGTCAACACCCGCCCTTGGCCTGCCGGTCCTTCAGCCATTTATTGCACGCCTGGCACCCGCCATTCGCGCAACAGCCCCGCGATGTGCTCCGTTCCGCCGCCGGGCGCCGCGTGGGGGATGAAGGCGTCGTCCGCCAGGGCCGCCACCAGCAGGTTGCGGCTATGCGCCGAAGCCTTGGTCGGGCGCGTCGGCGTGTTCTCGAAGGGGGACAGGTAGAGCAGCCGACCGGCGTCGAAGGCCGCCCGGCAGGGGCCGGGAACGCGCATGGACTCCATCGCCCGCGCCGGGCACACGATGATCGGTTGCGACCCGCGCAGCAGGATCTCCAGACACCCCTGTTCCACCGTCGAGTGAAAACCGCTGACCACACAGCGGCCCGACTCCCGCAGGCGCATCGCCTCGTCGAAGGCCGCCAGGATCGGATCCCCCGGGCACCGCGCGGAACACAGCAGGGCCGTGCGAGGCAGCGCGAGGAGTTCGCGATTGCCCAGGGCTGCGAGACGGGGCGGGGCTCCCGCCCCCAGCCGTTCCCGAACGCGCGCGGGCAAGTCGATCAGCGCTATGCGGTCTGGTGCTTCCATCAAGGCCTGCGTGAGCGTTGGCGTTTTCGGTACAAATTACCCCAGATGCGTGATGTCCACATCGCCCCAATGTCGCTTGAGATATTCCGCCACCAGCCGTCGATGGCAGTGATGCGGTTTGTCCTCGCTACACAGCAGGCACCCCCCGGCGACCACGTCCTTCGGGATCCGGTCCTCGATGTGCCGCCTGTCCATCAAGTCCAGAAATCGCGCCTCATACGTTGCCCAATCGCCCTTGTGCTTCTTATATTCGTCCAACATCTCCTTCGTCGGCGCCAGATCCGGCAGGTGTACATACTCTATCCCGCACACCTCCTTTAGAAAAAACTTAAGATCGTCCCGTTTGGCAAACCCCGCCAACTGCGACACGTTGTTCAGGCGTACATCCACCACCCGTTGCGCGCCCGACTTCCGGAGCATGTCGAAAAATTTCTGCGCCGATTTCTTGGTAAATCCGATGGTGTATACGTTCATGGAGTCTCCTCCCGCGCGGACGGTGATTTTCCCGGCGCGGCCACATAGGCAATCTGCCGCTCCTGCCGCGCCATCGCCTCGGCGAGAAGATCCTCGCGCGACCGGAACATGTCCTCGCCCGGCGTACCGGTCAGTGTCAGCAGCCGCTCCAGCGCCGCTTCGTGCGTCTCCAGGTGTCCGTCCGCATGAATATGCGACACCGACTGCCCGCGCGCCACCAGCGCCTTCGCCACCAGCAACGTCCGGTGGCATTCCAGCGGCTCCTTTTCCGCGCACATCAACGCTACACGGAACTGGGCCGCGCCCTCCAACACACGGTCCAGCCCGCTCTGGAACAAGGCCGTCTGGGCCAGTCGCGCGTATTGCACCTGCCCATGCTCGTAGCACGAAGGGTCGTCGGACCGCGCCCCGAGCTCTTGCCCAAGGAATACGTAGTAGATCCTGTTTGCTCGGAGATAGCGCCCCAAAGGCTCCCGGTTGAACTGCGGATTGTGCCGGCTGTATGGCGATGATCGCACGTCGGCCACGGCTCCAACATCGTGCAAACGTAGCAATGCCAGGAACTTCTCGGCGCTGTGCGTCGAGTGGCCGATGGTAAACACACTGTATCCATTTGCTTGCATCGTCTTCTATTCTACATCCGTTTAATGACGGTGGCAATTAACTTGTAAACGAAGCCGTCGTACGGCTCCCCAAGACTGATAGTCAGACAACATTCGCCAATTTCGTGTGTGCCGTCGGGCTTGCCCAGGTACTGCGTTTCGTAAACTGGATCTGTTATCCAGAGGTGATAGGTGTCTCCGGCGTAGTGAAATCGGCCCTGCACCCGCCGTTTGGGGTTCCCAAACGCCGCTCCGGGACAGAATACCTGAATAGTTAATCGTTCGAGATGAATGAGTCGCAATGAACTCCTCAGTCCCGTTGCCTGCTCCAAAGGTATACGGTCATTGCAACCGTTGTAACTGCTGTGATGGTTGAGCCAGAGCGGACTATTCGGCTCCACGAAGTCTTGAAGTTCGGTCCAGTCCAATTTGTCCGTTTTACGCCAGTAGAAGCCGGGATCTAGCAGCCAGTTTTCCTGCTGATACTCATGAGGGCATGGCTCTATTAGAGGGATTCTTATGACATCAAAGACTTTCGGATCGCGCCCATCCTCATACCGTCTTTCCTCCAACGAAACCTCTTGATGCTCGCGGTTGCTGACAGGCCGAATCCACAAGCCGGGCCGGCCATTTAAGATTTCCCGCCCAGCGATGCATCGGCCACTCAGTTTGCGAGAATTGGCCAGGCATAGAATAGTTCTGACTTCATTTGGCTTCGGATAATCGCCCGCGTCCGACATGACAATTCCTCTCTCTAAGCGTCTCGACCCATGCGGAACTTGAAGTCGCAATTGATGATGAAATCCAGTTCCGTTTCTGTAAGCTTATAGTGGCGCGCCAGAACCATATCAATTTGGTCAAGATGAAATTTGGATTTACTCGGCCAGAATTCATCGTATTCTACGGATCCTGTTCGTGCGGATGTAGCCGACTTTCGGATAGCATTCTTCTTCAAATCCTTCATCAAGTCGCCACTCAATTTTTGAAGTTCCTCACCCATCGAGGATTCTGCATCGTCAAGATCGAATGGAAAGTTGACAACGAACTCTTTTCCGCAATGAAAGCAGTCGCCGAACGCGGTGAAATAAAAAAAGAAGAGAGAACTGTTGATGGCGGCTACCACGGCCATTGAACGCTGCTCCGGATTGAATTGATACGGTTTATAGTCGTCGGATTTCTTTACTCCGTCTGTCTCGTTGCGAAAGTGAGGTACGAAGTTGAAACATTTTACAAACATAGTTATCACGCGATGCACGTATATAACCGTTTTGCCCTGAGCCGTGAAATACTCCAGCGGTCGTCGTTGTAGGATCTTTTTAAGAATTACTTGACTGGTTTGCTGCCCAATTTTGGGAAAAAGGCCAAGATGCCAGAGGCTTTTTGGCGCTTGCGCGTATGTCAAGCGGGAAAACAAAGTTGGTCGAGCGTCAGAAAACCACTTGAGGTAGTCGCTGGACCAAAGTGAGAATGGCGCCCCTGCATTCCCGAGTAAGATGTCCAATCGAAACTTCACGCCTTCAAATAGCTTTGATGGATTTGCGTCACCGGAAAAGTGACTGACCCATGCATTGCCCAATTCTGACTGAAGCACTTCGCGCATTTCACTCATGCGATTTGTGCAGGAAAGACTCATCGGAACGATAGCGCCTACCCTGAAGCGGCTGTTCCCAAGCTTCAGAAATCTCTCCAGCATAGGACAGTAGATGTTTCCACATACAGAGGTCTTGTAACCACGCGGTATGTACTCGGTAATCTTCGAAAGTTCTACATACGGCGGATTCCCAATAATCACGTCAAACCCGCCCCGCCCCTGGACTATGCCATAGAAGTCCACAAACCAGTGAAAGGGCTGGTGGGACTTGAGCCACGTTTCATAGTCGCCTTTGCGACCCGGCTTCACGCCGTAGTCAATGGCGAGGTATCGGTTGAGTTCGTCCTCCAGGGCCTTGAGTCGCTCACGAAGTTTCTGTTTCGCGCTGGCATAGTCCTTGGCGTCCATGCCCTGTTCGGTCTGCATTTTCCGGAAGATCTGGAACTGTTTGTCGGCGAGGGCGGCCTTTTCCTCGATGGCGGGAAGTTCGAGTTGTTTCACCAGGTCGTCGCTTAGAACGCGGCGGATTTCGTCCATGGAGGCGAAACCGACGAGGGTATTTCCCGCGCGGATGTTGAAATCTACGTCGGGGAGGGGCTCGATGCCGCCATTGGGTCGTTTTTCGTCAGGCTCGACCTGGGCGGCGAGCTTGAGGAAGAGGCGGAGCTTGCAGATTTCGACGGCCTCTTCCATGAGGTCGACGCCGTAGAGGTTGTTGAGGATGATGCTCTTGAAGATGAAGTAGCGCCGGTTGGGGTGGGCGGCGACGTGGTCCAGCACCCTGGAAAAGTCCTCATACTTCCCGCGGGGCAGGAGCGGGAGCCCGTTGGGCGTGGTCTTTTGTTTGTCCGGGTCCGCCTTCGCGGCCTCATCGCGCAGCATGGCCTCCATGCGATCCAGGCAGGCTTCGTAGAGGGGCTCCAGGATATTGAGGGCGGCGAAGAGGAAGGCTCCGGAGCCGCAGGTGGGATCGAGCACGGTGACTTTCTCGATGGCGTGCCAGAAGGCGCGGAGGAGATCGGGGCCCTGGCAATTCTCGATCACGTCCTGGGCGAACTGGCGGATGTCGAGGTTCAGGGTGATGAGGTCGTTGATACCGAAATCACCGTCCGAAGAAGGTGCGTTTCCAATCGCCAGCAGGCGCGCTTTGACCTCGGCATAGCGCTGTCGGCGCGCGACGACCTCGCGCCAGGTCTCGGTGGGCAGGGCGAATTCGGGGGGCGCGGCCTTATTCCAGCCCTTGCGCAGTTCCAGGGTGAGCACAGGCCCCTCGCCGACGACCTGGTGGAGCGTGGGTGGATTGACCCCTTTTTCGATCTCCGGCGGCAGGGGCAGATCGACGCCATGGCGCACCGCCGGATAAATATACCGGTCCGGGTCCATTCGGAGCAGATCCAAGACGGTTGGGCCGCCGGGGTTCTCGAAGGCAACCTTGCACTTCGCCCGCGCCGCATCGAACAGGTAGGGGATGATGGTGTTCTTGCCGATGTATTCGGTGATGTCTTCCTTGGTGTAGTAGGCGCCCATCTGCTTCTGGTTGATGTACTTCTCAAAGATGTAGCCCAGCACATCGGGGTTGATTTCGTTGTCGGCGCGGAGGGGGCGCTCGTCCAGGTGCCACTGGTATTGGTCGAAATAGTCGAAGATCCGCTCGAAGGCCTCGTCGGGTATTTGGATGGCTTTGCCGTAGCGCTCCGGCTTTTCCAGCTCGTGGACGTCGAAAAGGCCGCCGTTGAGGTAGGGTATCTTGCCGATAAGCGTTTCCAGTTCCGCGGGGCGCGCTTTCCCGCCGAGGCCCTCGTGGAAGAGGCGCAGCAGGAAATAGCGGTAGAAGGAATAAAATTTGTCTTTGCCCTTTTCCCGGCGCATGGCGTCGAGCCGGTTGCGGAGGTAGTCCCGGTCGCCGTCGAGGAATCCCTTGCGCTGGATGAAGTAGACGAACATGAGGCGGTTGAGCATGACGGAGGCATACCACGCCTGGTCGCCCTGCTCGGTGATGCCGCCTATGAAATCGAGGAAGGCCGAGTGCTCCTTCTTGAAGCGCTCGAAGAATTTCTTGGTGACCTTCTCGACATCGAAAGCCTTGCGGGCGCGCCGGGTGACGTCCGGCAGGGCGATGGACTCCTCCTCTTCCAGCGTGAAGGCGATGGCCTCCAGTTTCTGGAAGAGGGCCTCGCCCGAATGCCCGTCGTGGTAGTGGTGCTCCCGGCAGGCGGCGGGCTTGCCGGGCTCGCGCTTGACCCATTGCCATACCTGGGCGGACCCGGCGGGGCCGGTGAAGACGATGATGTGCTCGTGGGCGATTTTCGCGGCCTGGCGCTCGATCCGGACCCGCATTGGATAGGCGGGAAGGACGCTGCCGCCGTCTGTGGGACAATGGAATACGGCCATGCCGCGTTTTTCAGCGATCCCGTGCAGATCGTAGGCGCACCCGTCCAGCTCGATGGTGTGCGTGCTCTTGAAGTGGTCCCAGCCGAGTTCCTGAATAAACAGGCCGTCCAGGTCGGATTCCTTGAGTCGATTGAGTACGGCCTTTCGGTCGATGGGCATGCCCTCGTGTCCTTTCCAGAGGATCACACAGCCGACCCGGCTGTGGTGACAGGCGGGGCGTCCGTCCTACGCTATTTTCGCATTGCTACCCGGGGAACAGTCCCATGGAGCAGATGAGCCGGGGTTCCCGGCTCTCGGCCTCTTCCTCCACGATGCACAGCCTGGCTTCCTCGCGCAACGTGATGACCAGTTCGGCGAGATGCTGGTCGTCCACCCCCAGGCGCAATTGGCGGTTCAGGGTGTCGATGGCGGCCTGACGCAGGGGAAAGCGGTAGATATCCTGGATGGCGCGGTGCAGCTCGGGGATATCGAAGAGTGTGCTCTTGACGTGTTCCGCGTGGCGCTTCAGCCGCTCGTAAACGCGAAAACGGGCGCCGCTGGGGCGGCCCAACTGCCCGCCCACGGACTTCTCTTCCGCCGCGATGTGCTCTACCGCGTCCCGGACCAGATCGTGGTGTTTCTCATCGCGCGGCAGCGCTGGGGTGTCGGGCTTGCAGGCCGCGAGGGTGAGGATTTCATACTGGGACTCGGTGATACTCTGTCCGTCGGCCCCGACATAGGCGAGGGCGTCGTTGTCCTCCGCCGTGCGCGCATAAACCAGGACGCCCTCGGGGCGCGACAGCGTGGGCGCGTGGGCGCGCGTGGAATAGACCACGTCGGGCAGGGCCGTGACCGCGCGCTCTAACTCGGGGTTCTTCTCCGTCGCGTTTTTCCAAATCTGGAAGGCCAGCGAGGCCAGGTCTACTTCGAGATCGTCCGTGCCGTCGAGTATGCCAGCCTTTTCGTGATAGAGGTCCTGAATCTGCTGGGCGTCGTCGCCCTCGAAGAAGGCCTCGTCGGTGCCCACGACTTCCGCGTTGTCGTTCAGGCGTTGTTTCACGCGCGAGCGGAGATGAATGATCTTTTCCACACCGTCGGCGGGGAGGAACGAATAGCACAGGATGTTCTCCGCCTGCTGGCCGATGCGATCCACACGCCCCGCGCGCTGGATAAGCCGTATGATGGCCCAGGGGAGGTCGAAATTGACCACAATGGCGCAGTCCTGGAGATTCTGGCCCTCGCTGAGGATATCCGTGGCGATGAGTGCGCGCAGCTCTTTTTCGGGCGGCACGCGGTCGCGCTTCTGGTTGCTGACCGGACTGAAACGCCACGCGAGGCCGGTCGGATCGTCCGTGTCGGAGGTGACACCGGCCACGCTCTGGATGCCGCGATTCCTGACTTGCGCCTCCAAGTACCTCACGGTGTCTGCGAACTGCGTGAAAACGAGCACCTTCTCATTGGGATGTTCTTCAGCCAGAAGGTGAATAAGTGCCTGAAGCTTTGCGTCGCGCGCGGGGTCCCAGTCACCGGCCATATTGAGCAAATCGGTGAGCGCCACTGCATCCGCCCGCAGGTGTTTGCCGAGATCTTCCGTGAAAAGGCTGGAATGAAGCCATTTGAATCGCTTCTTGTAGGGACCGGCGTATTGGTCGTAAACATCCGCAGCGAGTCGCTGGAACGCGGCCTCCGACCGCACGACGGGTGCCTCGCTTTCCTTGCTGTCCCCGTTGTCGCCCGTACCGTCGTCGGCGAACAGATCTCCGGTTACGCCATCGGCGTCCGTGTCGGTCATGGCGCTATCGAGCATCTCGGCGGATTGGGTGCCGAGGGGCAGGGGCAGATCGTTTTCGATGGCGTGGAGGAACACGTAGTTGCGGAGGATGTGCCGTTCCACGGACTGTAGGAATGCCGCGCCGCTGCTTTCGAGGCGTTTAAAGAGGTTGGTGCGGCAGAAGCCCATGAGGCGTTTTCCCGCGCGGGACAGATCCTGAAGCATGTGCGCATCGGCCTGCGTCGGGGGAGATTCGGGCGTGGGCTTCTCATAGTTGCCCAGCCCGTAGCGGGGGAGGAAGAGATTATTGATGGTGCCTACTACCTTGGGTGAATAGAGCTTTGCATACTGATCGGTTTTGGATTTCTCGTCAAGCTGAAAAGGAACGGTTCGTGGCTTGCGGTCCGGGAAATAGGCCCGTTCTCCGTTTTCGTAGGTCAGGTAGCGGCGGCCGTTCTCCGGGTCGAGCTGGGTATAATTTTCCTTGATAAAGCTTCGTGTCCGGCGGACCAGGAAGAGGCGCATCAGATCGCGCCAGTCGTCGGGGTGCTCGCTTTTCTCAAAGGCGGCCAAGGTCTTCACACCACACTGGTGGCGGCGTATAAACTCGGTCTCGGGGATTTGCCGAAGCAGGGCCTCCGGGCGAACGCCCAGGTCGCGGTCCTCCTCGATAAATAGCCTGAGCTGGCTGGACAGATCGAGGTAGGTCTTGTTGTAGGGGGTCGCCGTGAGCAGAATGCATTTGCTGTCGTTGGCGCGAATGTATTCCTGAATGATGCGAAAACGCCTTCCCTCGCGGTTGCGCAGGTTGTGGCTTTCGTCGAGGATCAACAGGCGGTAGCGGCGGAGATCCGGCAGCTTTTGTTTGACCTGACTTATGGATAGCACCTTTCCGCGAAGGCGGTATTCATCTTTGTAGTCCTCCCACATCGGCACGAGGTTCTTGGGGCAAATAATGAGCGTTTCGAGATCGTAGTCATCTTCGAAAATTCGGGCGAGGGCGGTCGCCATTAATGTCTTGCCCAGCCCCACGACATCGCCGATCACGACGCCGCCGCGCTTGTGCAGGTGGTGGGCGGCAATCTTTACCGCCGCTGTCTGATAGTCGAAGAGCCGGTTCCCGAAATCCTTTGGGATGCGGAACTCGGAAATGCCCGCGCGGGCTTCGCGAGAGAGGTGATAGGCGATCTTGAGGTATATGTGATAGGGCGGAACGGGCGTTTCGCGCGCCCAACTCTCGTCAATGATCGCCACGAGATCGTCCGAGATATCGATACAGTAGCGGTCGTTCCACCGCGCTTCGAACCAGGCCGCCAGTTTGCTGCAGGCGTCGTGGTCCATCACATCCACGTTGAGCTCGCCCTGCCCGGTAAGACCCGCCATGGTGAGATTGCTGCTTCCCAGGAAGCCCACCGTGGGGTTGATGGGGTCGGGTCGGAACAGTAGATAGAGCTTTGCATGCAAGGCATGGCGCAAAAAAAGCTTGACGACCACCTTTTTCCCGCGGATCTGCGCTGCCAGGCGGCGCAAGGCCTCTTCATCCTCATTGGTCGGTGCGCCGATGGTGAGTTGGTCGCGGAACTCTTGAGCGAGTTGCTTTCTGAGCGCCGCCGCAGTCTGGTTGTCGATGTCGTCGTGGTGGTCACCGGAAAGACTCATCGCCTCGCGAAGCTGATCTTGAGGTAGGCGCTGCATGCCAACGAGAAGTCTGCAGCATTGTCCGTCGGGCGCTCCCGTAAACTGTTCAATGGAATCGTGGAGCCGCTTCCACCCGCGCAGATTGAAATAGCCCACGCAAAAGTCGGCGCGTTCGGAGACATCCAGTGTCTGTCTCAATGCCGGAAGTAAGTGTTGCTCGATATTGTCAAATATGCGTGGCATACGTTTCGCTCAAGTTAAGGGTTCAAAAAAACATCCGGTTCCAACAACCGGGCACTTCCCGCCGCGTTTTTGCGGTGTGTTCATATTCCCTCCTGTCCCCTTCGGCGTGATCGGCCTCGTATTGGTGTGCCCGTCGAGGACCCGACAAGGGTAGCCTAAACGCGTCGAACTGATCTACTTTTGAGGTGGAAGTCCGTAGAACAACTATCCATACCCTTCTGATCGTTTCGACACGCTATTCGCCGCTCATCGCGTTCAGCCGCGCCGCGTAATCCTCGATCAGGTCTCGCTTGTGTAGCTTCTCCCGCCACGCCGCCGGGATCCCCTCGGCCCCGTAATACGCCCCGGCGATCTGCCCGTAGATCGCCGCCGTCGTGTCCGCGTCGTCGCCGAGGTTCGCCGCCAGGAGGCACCCGTCCCGGAAGTTGTCGGTCTTGTAAAAGGCCCACAACGCCGCTTCGAGCGCCAACACGACATACCCGCTCCCCTGAATCTCGGGCGGCTCCTTGCTCCGGAACGACCCCGACGCCACCTCGTGGATCTTCGGCGCGAGCGGCGCCGCGTCCCAGCCGCCCTCCACCGGACAATACAGCGGCGCGAGCAGCGTCTCTTTCGTCTCGCCGCGCAGCGCCCCCACCAGCAGCCCGGCGAAATAGCGGCACGCGTCCACGGCCTCCACGGCGCCGTGTGTCGTCCGCGAGCTGTCCGCCGCGTGTTGCAGCATCGCCTCCGGCTGCCCCGCAAACGCCATCGGAACCGGCGCCAGCCGCATCAACGATCCATTCCCCGCCGACCGGGGCGATGTCGGCCCGCACCACGGCTCACCCGTCCGCCCGAATTCCTCCAGCGCGCAACGCGTCGTGTTGCCAATATCGAAGCAATACCCCTTCGGGCTGTGGTGGCCCTCCTTATACCAGCGCCGGTAGCGGCGAAGCTGGTCCACCGGGTCAAACCCCTGGCATTCGATCAGGCTCTCCGCGAGACACAGCGCCATGCTCGTGTCGTCGGTCCACTGCCCCGGCGCCAGCTTAAAGGGCCCGCCGCCCACCATATCCGTGATCGGCGTGAAGGACCCCGGCGCCTTGAACTCGAGCGTCGTCCCCACGGCGTCGCCCGTTGCCAGCCCCGTCAGGCAGCCGATGAACCGATCGGACTCCGCCGCCGCCGCCCGCGCATACGTCCGCACGAATTCCCGCTGGGGCCGATTCTCCGGCGACGGGATCGACGTGGGCACATGCGCGCGAAGCCCCGCGATCACCTCCACGAAGTCCTCCGGCGTCGCCAGGCCCCTTCCGATGAGGTAACACCCCACCACCGTACCCGTGCGCCCGTGCCCGCCCCAGCAATGCAGATACACCGGCGCCCCTTCGGCCAGGCGCTGCTCGATGCGCGCCAGGATCGCCTCCATCTGCCCCGCCGCCGGGATTCCCGCGTCCGGAACGGGAAACCGATCAAAATGCAGCGTGACGCCCCGCTCCGCCGCCAGCTCCATCGCCAGGTCCATATACGGGATAAACGGCTCCCCCGAATGGTTCCGGTCCCGGTCCTCCATCAGATTGATGAAACACCGAACCCCGGCATCGAGAATCGACGAAAGCTTACGCCGCGCCCCATCGACCCGCTTGTCCCCGGGGTAGTTCCCCGCAAGAAACATCCCGGGAACAACCCAGTAACAACTCGGATGGGGTACCGGCGGCGTAGTCTTCGAGGGATTTCGCATGGCGGATGTACCTTCCTTCTGGTGGGCCTGTCGGCGTCTTTCGCCACAGTCTACCCGAAGACCGTTTCAGAAAACGGAACGATAAACAATTTTCGTCACGCGATCCGGCGCCAACCGGTTACCGGCCCGAAATCCGCCGTATCGTGTTCCTCAACGCGCCTACCTGCTGCTCCACCCGCTCCAGGGTCTGCATACTGGTCTTGAACTGGCACAGCCGAGGTTGGAGCGCTTCACAAACGGGACAATCGCCGGCCTGGTAGGATTTGACCGCACCCTGGTAGCGAGGGTCGAAGTTGGGCGCCTGGTCCGGCCGCGCGTAAAACGCCAGGTTCCGGAATACCGGCTCCAAATGGACCGGGCGCCAGGCGGAATACAGGCCGTCGCCGCCATTTTCGATGAAGATACGGCGAAATTCACGCCAGTCCACGCCCGCCCGTTCCTCGTCGAGTTGGCACACATAGGTCCAGTAGGTGTGCGTTGAGCCCGCCGGAACATACGGCGTGACCAGCCAGTCGCAATCCTCCTCCCGAATCACCCGCTCATACTGTTGGGCGATGAAAATGCGCGCGGCCACCAGGGCGTCGAGCCGCTCCAGCTGACCCAGCGCCAGCGCCGCCTGCACCGCCGACATGCGGTAGTTGTAACCCAGGATATCGTGCCGCTCGAAGGCGTAGTCCTGCCGCACATCGCGCGGCACAAACACATCGCCAGGCGCCGCGCCCAGCGTGCTGTAGCCCAGCGCCCCCCGCTTCCGGATCGCGCGCGCGAATTCCCGGTCATCCGTGATAACCACACCGCCATCGCCGCCGGAAGTCATGTGTTTGGACGCCTGAAAGCTGAAACTGGCCGCGTGCCCAATCGCGCCAACCATCCGGCCCTTATAGGTCGAAAGATAGCACTCCGCGTTGTCCTCGATGACCGTGAGGCCGTGCTTCTCGGCAAGCGCCATAAGCCCGTCATAGTCAGGCGGCAGCCCATAGAGGCTGACGGGGATGATCGCCCGTGTATGCGGCGTAATCTTCCGCGCCACATCAGCCGGATCGAGGTTGTACGTGCGCGGGTCGATGTCCACGAACACCGGTACGGCGCCGCACTGGACCACGACGATCGCGGTCGACACGGCGGTCAGCGGCGGCACGATGACCTCGTCGCCCGGCCCAACCCCGGCCCCCAGCAGGCACGATTGCATGGTCCCCGTGCCGGAGTTGTGGAGAATCGCATAGCGCACCCCAAAGCGCGCCGCAAACGCGGATTCCAGCCGTTGCAGGATGTTCGCCGGGTCAATGGTGTTGCGGAAGCCGGCCTGCAATACCTCCTCCAGGTAGGCGCGGTCGGCAAGCCCCACGCGATTGGGCGGCAGCATGCCGAAAAGATCCGCGGGCTTTCCCTCAAGCAGAGCGTGCAGGTTCTCGTTCATAGAGTCTTCCGAATCGGGGGATGGGTTGCTTTCGGGCTTCGCTCAGGTACGCCGCAAACGCCTCGGCCACCTTCCCCGCCGCCGCATCCCCCGGTGAATATACAGCCGGTGCCGGCAAGTCTATCACGCGCCCGTGGCCGCGAAGTCCACTCCAGTATCCGTACAATGCCAGGATTCCCCCAGGCAGGATGAAATGATGGGCGATGGCTGTGCCCCATGGGCTGGGATCGACAACCAGCATCGCAACGCCCAGTCCAGCGATTCCGAGTCCAATAGCGGTTTTCTTTCTGCAGGGACGCGATATACTCGCCCAAATGCCTGCGGGGTCCTCTCCATAGGAGCCGGGCCACCATCGGTCGGTTCGTATTGTATCGCGTAATCATGTCAGGCTGCCCTCCCTATCCGATTGCCTGATTACTATACAACAGAGGCCGGCATGCAATTCACGTCGTTCCACTCGGCTCGCAACACAACCGCGGGGCGCACTTGAGCGTAAAGACGGAGTTTTTCCGTACAATGTGCTATCATCCAGGCGCCAGGCAAAATCGGAGGCTCGGATATGAGCGCAACACGTATTGATCTCCGTCTTAACTCGGAGGCGAAAGATCTCATTCAGCAGGCAGCGGAATTGCGCAATCAGACCGTGACACAGTTTGCGGTATCGGCCCTTACGGAAGCCGCCGAAATGGTGGTGGCCGAGTATGAGCGGCGGGCGCTGTCGGATCGGGATCGGGATCTGTTCTTGAAGTTGCTGGAGAACCCGCCGGCGCCCAATGCCAAATTACGGCGGGCGGCGGCGTCGCACCGGAAAAACGTCGTCGGGTGAAGTGGTCGATTGAGGCGCTCGCGGAGACGCACGAGCGCAAAGCCTTCTGTAGCGGCATCGGGCAATTGGACGCGTACTTGCATCGGTATGCCGGCCAGCACACGCGAAAAGACATCGGGCGCACCTTCGTTGCCGTAAGCGCGGGTTCCCGGCGGGTTGCGGGCTACTACACGCTAAGTGCATCCTCCGTCGCCTTTCAGAATCTCCCCGACGCCCTCGCTCGCCAGTTGCCCCGATATCCGCTTCCCGCCGCGTTGATCGGGAAACTGGCGGTGGATAAGTCCCTCCAGGGTCAGGGGCTGGGAGAGCTCCTCCTCTTGGATGCGCTCAAGCGCGTCGTGGGAATCTCGTCGCAGTTAGCGCTGTATGCCGTGGAAGTACATGCAATCAATGACCAAGCGAAGTCGTTCTACACGCAATACGGGTTCCAGCCGTTCCTGGACGACGACTCGCACCTGTTTCTTCCGATTGAGACCATCCGCAAACTCTTGACATAAGCCTGCGGCGCAAGTTGGCGCGGCGCGCCGATTTACTCTGTCCCCACACTCCGATCCGCACGCGCCACATCCTTCACATACGCCGCAAACGCCTCCGCCACCTTCCCCGCCGCCGCATCCCCCCGGTGAATGTACAGCCGGTACCGCACCGTCACCGCCTCCCCGGGTTTCAACGCGTATGGCGCGTTCCCCGGCCACGAATGCCCCAGAAACCCGTAGTGCCGCAGGAGCCACCAGTCATACGGGTAGCCGGGATTCTCCGGATGCTGGAAAATGGCCACGCCGGACAGCGTCTCCGCGCCTGGCGCCGTCGCATACGAAACATCCACCCACGGCGACGCCACGTCGAACACGTCCTCCGCGTGCGCGCCCAGGGCCGACGTGAAATGCATCGGCGCCCGCGTCTTGTCGGGCCGGAAGTTGAAACCGCCATACCCCTTGTCATCCGTCACCGCCCCGCGGACGTAAATCGGCGCATCGGTCAGGTTCGTCCACGTCAGCGTGACGTCCAGTGCGCGCCCCGTATCCGTCGCCGCGTGAACCACCACCGCATACCGCTCGGAGGCAATGGGATAGTCCTCGCCCTCGTCAAACACCCACACGTTCTCCCCGGAGAACGACGCGCGCGCCGACGTCGCCTCGCCAGGCGCGCACGACACCGTCGCCTGCCGCGCCCCGTCCAGGCCCCACGTGTCCACACGCCGCCCCTGCCACTGTGTGTCCGGCCAGCCCCAGAAAACGCCGCGGTGGTGATAATGATCATCCGGGAAATCCTGCGTCAGCACCTCCCCGTCCAGCCCGTAAAGCGGGTGGATGTATCCCGTGCGGTAGAACCGGTGTTTCACGCCCTCCGGCGGCATCACCCAGCCATAATGGTGCGTAACCACCGCCCGCCCATCCTCACGTATCTCAATCGCCCGGCCGGTATCCGAAATGGAAAACTCCGCCTGCGCCAGAGCAACCCCGAGCATCGCCGCCACAAGCAAAACCACACGCTGGATCATGGAAAGGTCCCTTCATCAAGCCAATACCCACCGCCCATGGTACTAGCCACCCAGAACCGATGCAACGTCCCACCACCACCACCACTAGCCCCGCAAACCGCCCCCCATTGTCCCCTACGTCCCTTAGGTCCCTTAGGTCCTTTCCCTCCCTGCCGTCCCTGTTGTCCCTGTTGTCCCTGAAACCCTAAAGCCTAAAGCCTCCAGCCTAAAGCCTCTCCCCAAACTATCAACTTCCCCCCCAACTCCCCTATACTTCACCCCTCAAACTTCACCCCTCACCCTTCCAAGGATCCGCCCATGACCCCGCCCCGCTTCGGAAACGCCGCCGTCACCATCCAGGACGTCGCCGCCCGCGCCGGGGTCTCCAAAAAAACCGTCTCCCGCGTGATCAACGGCGAGTCCCACGTCACCCAGGCCACCCTCCGCAAGGTGCAGGACGCCATCGCCGAACTCGGTTACGTCCCCAACGTCTCCGCGCGGCGCCTCGCCAGTAAGCGCTCCCATGTCCTCGCCCTGGTCTACCCCGTTGAAGAGCCCCCCGGCTGGCTGACCCACGTCATGCAGGGCATCCTTCAAACCGCCGCCCCCCGAGGCTACGAACTCGTCATCCACCCCTGTGAACCCGGCGAAGAGGCCGCCCGGCGTTCCCTCCAGACCCTCGTCGGACGCGGCGGCGCCGACGGGCTCATCCTTCTGCCCCCCTTCGGCGGGAAGACCCCGTTCAACCTCGCCCTCCACGAAAGCGGGCTCCCCATCGCCTCGATCGAGCCTTCCGACCCCGATCTGCCCTGGCCCGCCGCCACCATCACCAATTTTCAGGGCGCCAGAGACATGACCGACTACCTGCTATCCCTCGGACACACCCGCATCGGCTTCGTACTCGGCGCCGCCGACTATCGCGGCACGTGGGATCGCTTCGAGGGCTTCAAGGCCGCCCTCGCCGAAGCCAACGTCGCCTTCCCCGAGGATCTCCTCGCAAGCGGCGACTACCATTTCGAGTCCGGACTCGCCGCCGGCCGCGCGCTCCTGTCGAAACGCCCCCGCCCCACCGCCATATTCGCCAGCAACGACGAAATGGCCGCCGGCGTCATGCAGGCCGCCGGCGAGCAAGGCCTCCGCATTCCCGACGACCTCTCCGTCGCCGGCTTCGACGACAGCGCCCTCGCCTGCCGCCTCTCCCCCCCGCTCACCACCATCCGCCAGCCCACCGCCGACCTCGCCGCGCGCGTCACCGAGGCCCTCATCGCCCGCATCAACAGCGAAGAAGCCCCCAGCGGTCGCATCGAAATGGAAACCACCCTCATCATCCGCGCCTCCACAGCTTGGGGACTGGCTCCCGAGCCGCAACCACCCCGGTCGCGAAAGCGGTAAAACGCACCTGATCGCGAGGGTGCCTGTACCCGCCTCAAAACTCCCATATTCGCACCTCGTTCCCCGCGCATCCACCCGGCCTCGCCTTCACTATTCCGGCGATCTCTCGGGCGACTCGCTCAGCTCGCCCAAGGCCTCCATGTGCTTCTGCCGCCAGTAAGCCATCTCCTCCTCCAACGTCATACCCTTCGTCTCCTCGTAGATCCGCAACGCGCCGTCATGCATGAATTCCACGCAGTCGAACTTTTTTGTATCAGTCTTCATAGTGAATCATCTCCTCCGGCGTGTGAATCGCCAAGGCTCCGTATCCCTGCTTCATGTTTACTTCATTTTACAGTGAATTCTTGTCAAAGTGGACGAGTGCTTGAAATTCCAACTGACTATCGCCCGGCATCGGGTGACTGTCGCGGCGGCAACGTGCAAAGCGCCCCCACACCCGGTTTGACACCGGTGTCAGGATCTGATAGCGTGACCCCGCTGTGTTCGCCCCAACGGGGCAAATCTATCTTGGGTAACTCTCGCGCGCGCACGACATCCGTCCGCGCGCCTCCACCGCATGGAAAGGCATACCCCCACAATGAGCGACAACAAAGGCTACCGCTTCTCGTTCGGCCCCTGGAACATCAACGAAGGCGGCGACCCCTTCGGACCGCAGGTCCGCCCCACACTTTCCTTCGCCAAAAAGCTCGGCCGCTACAAGGCCCTCGGCTTTGAGGGCGTCCAGTTTCACGACGACGACGCCGTCCCGGATCTCGAAGGCCTCTCCCCGAAACAACTCACCGAAAAGGCCGCCGAAATGAAGCAGGTCCTCCACGGCGAGGGCCTCGTGTGCGAATTCATCGCGCCCCGCCTCTGGGAGGACAAGCGCGGCATCGACGGCGGCTTCACCGCGAACGATCCCAAGGTCCGCGAATGGGCCTTCGACCGCGCGAAGAAATGCGCCGACATCGCCAACGCCCTCGACACCAACATGATCGTCCTCTGGCTCGCCCGCGAAGGCACCTACATCCGCGAAGCGAAGGACGCCATCGTCGCCTACCAGCGCATTCTCGAGCTCGTCAACGCCCTGCTCGACTACAACCCGAACATCGAAATCGCCATCGAGCCCAAGCCCAACGAGCCCATGGACCACGCCTACGTGCCCACCATCGGCCACGCCCTCGCCATCTCCGGCATGAGCAAGGACCCCGCGCGCGTCGGCGGCCTCATCGAGACGGCCCACGCCATCCTCGCCGGCCTCGACCCCTCCGACGAAATGGCCTTCGCCCTGGCCGCCGGAAAGCTCCTCAGCGTCCACCTGAACGACCAGAACGGCCTCAAGTTCGATCAGGACAAGTCCTTCGGCGCCGCAAACCTCCGCATGGCCTACAACCAGGTCCGCGTCCTCGAACTCGCGGACTACGCCGCCACCGGACGTTTCGTCGGCCTCGACGTCAAGGCCATGCGCACCCAGCAGGGCGAATGTGTCACCGACCACCTCGCCAACAGCAGGAAAATCTTCCTGCACCTGGTGGACAAGGTCCGCAGCTTCGACAAGAACCTCGAAAAGAAGCTCATCGAGTCGCGCGACTACGAAGCCCTCGAAATGGCCGTCCTCGCCCACATCATGGGCCTGTAGGGGACTGCCTCCCGCGTGTACGTGTGCCTGGTCGCGCAAGCGTCTTAGTGAGTGCGTAAAGCGGGTGGCTGTACCCGGAGAAAATCGCATACAGTTTTAGACGCTTCTTCGGGGTACAGCTACCCTCGCCTGAGCGCTGGTTGCTTCGCGCTTACGCGGCCGAGCTCAATCCGGCTCGGGAAGCAGTCCCCCAGGGGACTGCCTCCGGCTGGCAAATGTACCCAACCCCGGAGCAACCAGCCCCAACCCAGCCGGTGGCCGCCCTGAAATTTCAAAGGGAGCCACGGGTGCCACCCTCAAGCTCTGCGGCTCCGCCGCAAAGGCTTGTGGGTGCGAGACTGCAGTAGAGCGCCAACAGTCAGAAGCAGCATTTCATCCTTAACGGCTGACGCAACGCGTCATGAAAAGTTGTACCCGGAGAAAAACCAAGTTGACGCCGCATCCCCGATCCGGCAGTATATCCAGATCACATACCGAACCTTTCCAAACCAATTGGAGAATATAACCATGGCAGGAAATCGGACCTTATCGCGCAGGCGCTTTCTGCGCAATACCCTCGCCGCCACCGCCGGCGCGGCGGGCTTTCCCTACATCGTTCCCGCGTCCGCGCTCGGCAAAGACGGCCATGTCGCCCCCAGCAACCGCGTGGTCATCGCCTCCATCGGCGTCGGCGGGCAGGGCCGCTACGACACCATGGGCCTCATGAACGTTCCCCAGGCCCAGGTTGTCGCCGTCTGCGATGTGGACACCAACCACCGCAACCAGGCCAAACAGATGGTGGAGGAATTCTACACCGCCAAAAACGACACGGCCTGGAAGGGCTGCGCCACCTACAACGACTTCCGCGAAGTCGTCGCGCGCCCGGACATCGACGCCATCATGTGCGCCACGCCCGACTTCTCCCACGCCATCGTCAGCGTGGCCGCCGCAAAGGCCGGCAAGGACATCTACTGCGAGAAGCCCCTCGCCAACTCCATCCCCGAGAGCCGCGCCATCTTCGACGCCGTCACCCGCTACCGGCGCGTACTCCAGACCGGCAGCCACGAGCGCTCCCGCGACAACGCGCGCTACGCCGCCGAGCTCGTCCGCAACGGGCGCATCGGCAAGCTCCACACCATCCGCGTGAACATGCCCATCGACAACCACGGCCCCATCGGCCCGCAGCCGGAAATGCCGGTCCCCGAGGGCTTCGATTACGACCTCTGGCTCGGACCCGCCGCAAGCGCCCCCTACACCGAGAAGCGCTGCCATTTCTGGTTCCGCTATATCCTCGACTACAGCGGCGGCGAAATGACCGATCGCGGCGCGCACATCCTCGACCTGGCGCAGCTGGGCAACGGCACCGACCACACCACGCCCATTTCCGTCGAGGGCACGGGCGATTTCCCGAAAGATGGCCTCTTCAACACCGCCATGGCCTACAATTTCCGCTTTGAATACGCCAACGGAGTCCAGCTTCTGGGCGAGAGCGTCGGCCCCCGCGGCGTCAAATTCGAGGGCGAGGACGGCTGGATCTTCATCCACGTCCACGGCGGCGACCTGGAGGCAAGCAACCCCGCGCTCCTCAAGGAAGTCATCGGGCCCGACGAACTCCAGCTCGGGCGCAGCCGCGGCCACCACGAAGACTTCGTCAAGTGCGTGATCACGCGCGGCGAGCCCAAGGCCCCGGCCTACGTCGGCCACCACACCGCCTGCATGTGCCACATGGCCAACATCGCCATGAAGCGCGGCCACAAGCTCCTGTGGGACCCCGCCACCGAACAGTTCACCAACGATGACGACGCCAACCGCATGCTCATGCCCGCCATTCGCGGCACGTGGCAACTCTAAGCAACCCCCGGAAGGATCGGAAAATGAACCAAACGATGCGAATCTCCCGCGCGGTATTGTCGGCGCTGCTGGTGCTCGCGGCCGGGGTGGCGTACGCGCAAGACCTCGACCAGGGCCTCGAAGCCCTGAAATCCTACAAATTCGGTGACTCCCGCACGGCCCTCGCGCCCGTGGAAGCCGCCGCACTAAGCGCGAAAACGGACAACGCCCTGCGCGGCAAACTGGAGGCTTCCTTCATCGCGCTCCTCAAGAGCGATGCCGCCATCGACGCCAAACGCTTCGTATGCCGTCAACTCGCCGTCATGGGAACGCGCGACAGTGTTGATACCCTCGCCAGCCTGATTGCGGATCCCGGCCTCGCCGACTACGCCCTCCGCGCACTCGTCGAAAACCCGAACCCCGCCGCCCTCGACGCCCTCGTCGCGGCCATCGACTCCGCGCCCGCGACGCAGAAAGTCGCGGTAATCAACGCCCTCGCCCGGAAAGGCGACGAACGCGCCGTAAAGCCCCTGACCGCCCTCCTCGATCACGCCGACCAGGCACTGGCCCAGGCCGCCACCGCCGCGCTCGGCGGTATCGGCGGCTCCGGCTGCGCGCCGCTCTTCGATCGCCTCGAAGCCCGGGGAACCGCCGGTGGCGCCGTCCTGGCCGACGCCTGCCTCCAGTGCGCCTCCAGTCTCGACGCGAAAGGCCGCGAACAGGCCATAGGCGTCTATAACGCGCTCTACGAACCCTCCCAGCCGGGCCACATTCGCGCCGCGGCCCTGAGTGGCCTCGTCGCGCTGCAACCGGAAAAGGCCCGGGATTACGTCGTCGCCGCGCTGAACGAGTCTGATCCCAACCTCGTGCTGGTCGCCTCCGGCTTCATCCGCAACCTCCCCGGCGAGGAAGCCACCGCAACCTTCGCCGGCATGCTCGCCGGCGCGGATCCGAAGACCCAGCTCCTGCTGATTGACGCCCTCGCCCATCGGGGCGAGCCGGGCGCCCTGGACGCCATCATGGCGGCGGCAAACGGCGAAAATGAGACCGTGCGCCTCGCGGCCCTCGCCGCCCTCGGGCGTCTCGGTACCCACGAAACCGTCCCCTTCCTCCTGGAACTCGCCGCGAACGCCTCCGGCGAGGCGCAGCGCACCGCCCGCGCCAGCATCGCCACCATCCCCGGCAACCAGGCCGACGTCGCCGCCCTCAAGGCCGCTCAAGAGGGCGCGGGCGCGGTCCAGCTCGAGGCCATTCGCGCGCTGGCGAGCCGCCGCGCGATCCGCACCTCCCCCGCCCTGCTCGATCTCGCCGCAACCGGCGAAGCCAATGTCCGCGCCGAGGCCCTTTCCGCCCTCCGTGTTTTGGCCGGTCAGGATGACATGGCCGCGCTGCTCGGAATCCTGGCCGACGCCGGCGACGACACCCAGCGCCGCAACGCCGCCCAGACCATTACGGATCTCGCCGGCCGCATCCCCGCGGACGACGGAAAAACCGCCCCGGTCGTGAATGCGCTCGCGGGCGCCCCGAACGACCCCACGCGCGCCGCCTTGATCGGGATTCTCGGCCGCATCGCCACCGATGAAGCCCTCGCTGTCGTGCGGGAGCAGGTCCAGGCCGCCACCGGACCCGTCCAGGTCGCCGCCGTCGAGGCGCTCGCCGCCTGGCCCGATACCCGCACCCTGCCCGACCTCAAGGCCCTCGCCGGCAACGCCGCGCACCCCGCGCGCGGCGCGGCCTTCGCCGGCTATGTCCGGCAGCTTCGCGCAGCCGGCGGCATGACGCCGGGCGAGAAGCTCGCGGCCTTCAGGGAAGCCGATGGCATGGCCCAGGGCGAACAGGAAAAGAAGTTGGTCGTCGCCGGACTCGCCGAGGTCCCCTCGCTCGAAGCGCTCCAATACGTCGAAGCGCGCCAGCAGGACCCCGCCGTCGCCGCCGAAGCCACCCAGGCCGTCCTGCGCATCGCCGCAAGCATCAGCGGCGCGCACCGCGACGAAGTCGCCCGGCGCATGAGCACCTACCTCCAGCAGGACACCAGCGACGCCGTCAAGAAGCAGGCCCAAAACGTCCTCGATGGCCTCGCCGCCTTTGAGGACTACATCACCGCCTGGCAATATGCCGGCCCGTACTTCGAGGAGGGCAAACCCTCCATGTCCTTCTTTGACACCCCCTTCGCGCCGGAGACCGATCCCGCATCGGTAAACTGGTCCATCGCCCCCATGGGCCTCGACCGCGCCCAGCCCTGGAAAGTGCACCTGGCGCAGTTCATCGGCGGCGCGGAACGCGTGGCGTACCTCCGTACTACCCTCACCGCGCAAGCCTCCCGCGATGTCATTCTCGAAGTCGGAACCAACGACGGCTGCAAGGTCTGGTGGAACGGCAAGCTGATCGAGTCCCTCAACGTCGGACGCGCCTTCAGCCCCGGACAGGACCAGCTCCCGGTCGCCCTCAAGGAAGGCGAGAATACCCTCATGATCGCCGTCTACCAGCACGGCGGCGACTGGGCCGCCGCGGCCCGCCTCCGCACCCACGACGGCCAGCCCGTAGCCGGAGTAACCCAGTCGGCGAAATAAAGGCCCGACCCTCCTACCGGCGGCCCTGAACGCCGCCGGCTTGAAAAAAACGCCCCAATGACTGCCGGGCCCCAGGGCCCGGCAGTCCTTTCAGGAACTCAGGCATACCCGCCTGAGAAGCAGCGCAACCATGCCCGGAACACCCCGGAACTCCATCCCTTCATTCGCTCCACTCGCGTAGCCCCTCGTGTCCCTTCCGTCTCATCGGCCCTTCAGATCCCTCAGATCCCTCAGGTCCCTGCCGTTCCTGTAGTCCCTCATGTCCCTGTAGTCCCTGTAGTCCTTGTAGTCCTTGTAGTCCCTGTAGTCCTTGTAGTCCTTGTAGTCCCTGTAGTCCCTGTAGTCCCTGTAGTCCCTGTAGTCCCTGTAGTCCCTGTAGTCCCCAGTCAACTGTCAACTGTCAACTGTCAACTGTCAACTGTCAACTGCCCTCCAGCCTAAGGCCTAAAAAAACTGCAACGCCCCATCCCTATTAATAGGTGATTGACGGGGAAACTTCGATCGCGTTTGCCACCTCGTCCCCTTTCAACGTTCAGACGCGGGCTCTGTACTGGCGGATTACCACTGGGCGTATGCCGGCTATTCCGCACCACGATACTGCCAGACACCCCCGCGCGTCGTTAGTCTGACCCAAGGTTAAAACCGCCAATCACCCGCATAAGTCCGGCGCCGGACAACCTTCTTTAACCACAACTGCAACCACGGGGACTGGCTCCCGCGACAAAAACCACCCCAGCCGCGAAAGCGTCCCAAACCACCCCAGAATCGCGGGTGCCTGTACCCGCAGAAAAGCACCCCCCGTGCCACCCGCACCCGCCCCAGGGACTGCGGCGCCCCATCACCCCGCGCCCCAAACCACCCCAAAATCGCGGGTGCCGCCAGGGGGGACTGGCTCCCGCGACGCCAACCACCCCAGCCGCGAAAGCGCCCCAAACCACCCCAGAATCGCGGGTGCCGCCAGGGGGGACTGGCTCCCGCGACAAAAACCACCCCAGCCGCGTAGGCGCCCCAAACCACCCCAGAATCGCGGGTGCCTGTACCCGCAGAAAAGCACCCCCCGCGCCACGCGCTCCCGCCCCAGGGACTGCGGCGCCCCATCACCACGGGCGCCAACAGCCCACACGCGACCCCAAGCGAGCCCAACCAACCCACAACACCGCCAACCGGCGCGGCTGTCCCGTCGCCGGCCAGGCAACCCACGCCCCAAACGCTCCCAAACTACATATCGTCAAGCGCCTCCAGACGCCCTTCCATAATAGCCGCCATCGGCTTCGTCACATCGATCCGCGCAAAAATGATCTTTGCGCTCGCCGTCATCGGAATCGCCAGCAACATCCCCGCGAATCCCCACAAAATGCCCCAGAAGATGAGAGACATCAAGACAACCACCGGGTGCAGACCGAGCGTGTCACCCATGATCTTCGGTTCCACCACACTCCCGATGACGAACTGAACACTGAGCGGCAACAGAAGCGCCAGGACGACCGTCACGTGGCTGACATCCGGCGTCAACAGCACAAACGGAAGCGGCAACACGGTCGCGACAATCGATCCGAGATTCGGAATGAAGTTCAGGATGAATGCGAAGGCCCCGAACGACATCGCGTAGCGCACGCCCAGAAAATGTAGCACCAGGAAAACGAGAAATCCCGTGGTGACGGAAGAAAGGACCTTTATTATAATATACTTCTGTACTCGCGACTCGATCTCCCCTATCACGCCGCCCCGCGGCTTGGCCGGCGCGGTACTCCCCATCAGCAGAAACGCCGTAAACAAGAGCACGAGCAGGCCGTTCGACAACACCGAGAAGACGCTGGCGGAAAGCCGCCGCGCAATGCCGTTTATCGCGCCCTCCGGCAGCAGCAGCGTGGTCCGGAACCCCCCGGACCCTGCCGGCGGTGCGGGGGCGCCGTCCGACCCGGCGGTATTGGCCCCGGCGGTATTGGCGACCCCGATAAGGTTAACCAGCGTATTGATCGGTTTGGAATTCTCCGCCTGGCGCAACAGGCGCGTGAGTTGTTGCTCATACTCGCCCGCGCTATTCGCAAACTGCCCAACCGAAACCGAAATGAACGCGCCCGTGCCCAGCACCACCAGAAAGCCGATCAGAAGCGTCAGCCCCAGCGCGATCGCGCGGCCCACCCGCAGCTTCCGCATCAGGAAGTTCACGACCGGCATCAGCACCAGCGCCAGAAACGCCGCCAGAATAAACGGCACCAGCACGATACGCAGAAGGTAAAGCGTCACCGCCAGCGTCACGATCGTCAAGATGGCCAGGCAGACCGTCTGGATACGCAGTTCGTATTCGCTCTTCGTCATTTTCCGTTCACCGCCTGCTTACGGGCCGTTCAAAAATCCAGCGCGCCGCCCGCTCTCGTGACCGGGCGGCGCGCCGTATTATCAATTCAGCCCGCCGACATCGAAGCCCCGCCCTTCGGGTCCGCGCCAAACCGGTTCGATCCCGGCGTCCCGTCCAGGCAATAGAATATCAGCAGGACGATCGCCCCGATGAACGGAATAAATCCGATCAACAGCCACCAGCCACTCCGGTCCGTGTCGTGCAGACGGCGCATCGACACCGCAATGTTCGGAAGCAGCGTGCCCAGGTAATACAGAGTCGTCAATATGCCGGTCAGGCCCACAATCCCTTCAATGATGGACAGCACGACGACCACAATGACCGTAAACAGCACATACATCCAGAATTCCGTGCGGTGGGCCCGCCCGCTGAAGCCCGTGTAGTTCTTCAATCCATCCAGATACCAGTTCATGACTTTTCCTTTCCTCGTTCCCTGCGGTTGGTTTCCGGCCGCGGCCGGGATAGCCGCGCGCCCGAAGTGGAGGACGCGGCCCGGGGCCGCTATACTCCATGGTTCGCACGCTGGCTACAGTAGGTAAACCTGCGCACCCGTTGCAACTGTTTCACCGCGGCCCACGCCGCCCAACGCCCTTATTCGGAGGATTGCCCCATGACCCGCCGCTCCATCTGGCGCTACACGCTGCCGGCGTTCGTCTGCCTGGCGCCCCTCTGCTCGGTTCCCGCGCAGGAAGCCAGTGTACACGTCGATCCCGTCACCCGCTACTTCCACATCGCCTACCCCGTCCCGGAAAACGCGCCCGAAACCATTGAGGTCGCCTGTACCGTCGCTCCCGCCAACGCCGAGGAGTGGCGGCCTGCCCGCGTCATGCCCCTGATCTCCGACACGGCCCTCGGCCTCCTTCCCGGCGCCGAGTGGACGTCCTGGGCCGACGCTGGAATCGTGACCGAAAGGCGGGCCGCGGGCCTCCAGCGCACCGTAGTTTTCAACCCCTACCCACAGGCGGAGCACGCGGGCAAGGTCGACGCGACATTCCGCATCGAAATCCGCCACCCCGGCGGGGAGACACTCGCCACCCACACCATCCCCCTTCGCGCGGACAATACCGATGTATTCACCATCGAGGACTGGTCCCAGGTTTTCCAGGCAGGCCAGATACAGCCCGAGGGCGGCGACGCCCCCCAGAAGTGGCAATGGCGCACGGGCTGGGACGGCGCACTCGGCTTTTCTCGCGGTGACAGCCTCCACGGCGACGCCGGCAAGACCCTCCCGCTCCCCCAGCTCTCCTACCCGCTCAACCTCTCGGGCTGGTACGCCGTCCATGTCCACGCCCCCGGCGCCATACGCCTGCGCTTCACGGGCGACGAACGCGACGACCTCCTGAGCACGCGCCGCGGCGAGGAAGTGTTCTGGCGCTGGGCCCGGCTGGACCGCCAGAACCTCGTGCTCCAGCAGCCCCACAATTACCAGGGCTACACCCCCGCCACCATCGACTACGTGCGCTTCGTCCCCCTCTCCGACGATCAGCGCGCCGCCCTCGACGCCCCCTTTACCGCCCCGCGCGACAAGTTCATCGCCGGCTACTGGGAGCCCTACTCCTGGGCCTTCTCCGACAACGTCCAGCACCCGCTCTGGCACCGCGAATACCTCACCGCATTCGCCGAAGCCCGCATCGATCTCGTCGACATGCAGATTGGCCGTTTCGGCATGAAAGTCGTTTACGAATCGCGCCTCGCCGAGAACCTCTACCACTCCACCATCGGCGATCCCATCGGCGAGGTCGCCCAGCCCCTCACCGACAACGTCGGGCGGATGCAGCAGTTCACCAACACGCTCGAAAACTCGCTGCGCCCCGAGAAGGACCTCGGGCTCTGGCTCCACGCGAATTTCGGTGCGAGCAACTGCTATCCCGGCACGCCCCTCCAGGGACAGTTCTCCAAGGACCACCCGGAATGGATGCGCGGCGCGACCCTGCGATTTGAAGTGCCCGAAGTCCGCGAACACGCCCTGGGCCTCTACCGCGAAGCCCTCGAAATCGGCGCGCGCGGCGTCTCCATCGACTTCTGCCGCTACCCCGGCACGATCGATGTCCCCGAGACGGCAAACCTCTTCCTGAAGGCGCTGCGCGCGCTGGCGGATGAGTTCAGCGCGAAACGAGGCGCATCCGTGCCCATCCTCGTGCGTTTTCCCGCGCATGGCGTGGACCGCGGCGAGAACTTCGACTACGCCGCCTGGGCGCGCGAGGGCTGGGTGGACTACCTCTGCCCGAGCAACATCCAGGGCCGCCACAACCATTTCGACATCGCGCCCTACCAGGATGCCGTCGCGGGAACCAGGACCACGCTCCTCCCCGCCACCGACGGCCTCGCCTGGGGCAATCCCCTGCCGGGACCCTTCCTCTGGCGCGCGAAACAGCTCTACGACGCCGGCGCCCCGGGCATGTATGTCTACCAGGCCGACAGCCGCGTCCTCGGCACGCCGGTCGAGCGGCGCACGATGCGGATGCTTGGCAGCAGCGCCGCCGTCAACGCCTGGTGGGAAGAAGACACCCGGCTGCGTACCGCGCGAAGCAAAGGCATCTACGCCACCACCAACATGCAGGTCGAAGGCTGGCACGGCTGGCAGCGCCTCCGCGTCTGGCTGGAGGGCATCCCCTTCGGCGCGGTGGAGTATTATCTGGACGGTAAACTCGTGGATACCGACAACGGCCCGCCCTACCTCCTCGGCAACGAAGACCGCGCCAGCGACGGCATCATCCCCCCGGGCGAGCACACACTCACGATCCGCGCACAGGACGGCGGCGGCTGGCTCGAACAGACCTTCACCATCCTCGGCGCGGGCTGAAGCAGCCCTCGCATGAAAGGATCCGTGTAGCCATCGAAAGCAACCATGGATCGCGGACATTTCCGCCACGACGGACCCTCGGCCTGTCCGCGGCAAATGTAGGATAGCCGTCCCGGCTGTCCAAAGCGCCGAAGGGCGCAAAGGATCGCGGACATTTCCGCCACGGCGGACCTTCGACGTGTCCGCGGCAAATGTAGGATAGCCGTCCCGGCTGTCCAAAGCGCCGAAAGGCGCAGCAGGATCGCGGACATTTCCGCCACGGCGGACCTTCGACGTGTCCGCGGCAAATGTAGGATAGCCGTCCCGGCTGTCCAAAGCGCCGAAGGGCGCAGCAGGATCGCGGACATTCATGTCCGCGGCAACGTGTGCCTAAATACTTCTCGTGAACGTTGCTCTCGCGAAGCAGCCCCGGCCCTCGTCGTGCAATCATGCGCCGCCGCAGGGATTGCTTTCGCCGGACGTGCCACTTCTCACGACACACGGCGCCGAAGGCGCAATTCATACCAGCCTGGGCCAACGGCCCAGGTTTGCCGGCCGGGATTCCCAAAAGGGCTGAAGGCCCGACTCATAATCAACTCAGATCAAAGCCAGACCCATCAGAGGGACTCAGACATTCCTGTCTGAGATACCTGCCATACACAACCACCACCTCCCCCTATTCACCCATCCCGAACAACGCAATCCCATACCCCGGAACACGAATCTCCCGCCCACCCTCAACGGCCAGCGTAACCGCCTCCGGATTGTAATTCAACGCCGCGATCCGCCCGCTCTCCAGCACGCTGAAAAAAACCTGCTCGGGCCGCTCGACCGCCAGAAGCGCGCGTTCCTTCGCGGACAACGCATCGCTCTCCACCAACGCACCGCGAACGAAGTCCGCGTAGAGCGATTCCGGCTCCATGTCCCCGCGAAAACGGTAAAACGCGCCCTGGCCCGTCTCGCCCCCGCTCCACCCCTGGAAGATCTCGGCGGATCCCGACAAGCCCGTCAGGTTTCCGCGCGGAAACGCGGGATAGATCACTGTGCCGCCCGCCTTTACCCACGCGTCGATCTTCGCGAGCGTTGCGTCGGGCATCACCGTGCCCCAGACGAACACCAGGACGCGATACCGATCCAGAAAGCCCTCGTCAATGAGGCGCTCGTCGAGGTAGTCCACCTCGGTCACCCGCCGCACCGCGGCCGCGCGCGGGTTGAAGCCCCACGCGTAGAGGTACCGGAAGGCGCTGTCCTCCAGCTGGTTCACGGTCTCCGGATAGAACACCGCGACGCTGGTCTGCCCCATGGCGCGCTCGTCGAGCAGCGGCGCGTATTCCAGCCACTGGTCGATTGCGTAGGTGTCGTTCATGATGTTCTGCTGGTAGGTGAAGAAATGCTCCCCACCCGTCACGAGTGTGCCGAAGACCCTTCCCGCCACCCCACGCGCCGTGTGTGAACTGGCCGGTTCATAGCCCAGCGGCACGCCATAGTGCTTCGCCGCCGTCACCGCGAGCCGCGTGGCATAGAAGTTCTGCTCGAAGCTGTCCGTCTCGTTGGTCAGGCGAATCCCCCCATTTATCAGGGTCATGCTCTTCGTCTGCGCCGTGTAGTCCGTCCCCGATTCGCGGAAGCCCCAGCCGCCCGCCGACTGGTAGATCGGCGTGTTGGGCATCGCTTTCCGCGCTTCCAGCGCCCACCACTCGCACCAGTCCGTCATGAGATCCGTGTACCAGGCCGTGAAATCGATCCGCTCCGCCGGCAGGAGCATCTGCTCGGGCAGGCGCGGCGCGATCGCGTCGAAGGACGCGTGGTCCGTCCCCCACGCGGCGTTCAGCGCGGCCACATCGGCATAGCGATCGGCCAGATAGCGCCGATAGTCCGCCTGGGCGTGCGCATCGCCGGCCCACCAGCCGAGGTGGATATGCATATCGGCCCCGTCCACGCCCCAGTTGCCGCCGGCCGGATATTGCGACTCGCCGTAGTTGCCGCTGGGACCAAGCCGCACGCCCTGGAGCACGCCCATTGGCTCGTAATGCCGCCCGAAGGCCTCCAGCACGCGCGTCACGTGGCGGCGGTGGGGTTCGTAGCAGATACTCTGCACCGGATTCGAAAGCCCGTGCTCCAGGCACACCATGCCCACGTTCTCGTCGCTCTCGAGAAACCATTCCGGCAGCGCGTAGGCCGATCCCACAATCAGCAGCGGGAACCACTTCAGGTCGTATTCCGCCAGCTTCGCGACGATCGCGTCGTAGAAGGAGAAATCGAACTCCCCTTCCGCCCGGGGCTCGACCCGCTTCCAGGAGACATAACTCTCCACCGCGTTGAAGCCCAGCACCCGCGCGAGCGGCGCCAGCTCATTCAAGGCCGCCAGCGAGCTGTCAAGCGCCTCTATCCCCCCGCGCACATCCACCCCTGCCGAACAGACCAGGTCCATCGGGCGCTCCAGCGTCACCATCGGCTTCACGTCGCACGGCACGGACGCCGACTTCGCCGCCCACGCACCGTCCGCCTGCGGCGGCAGAATCCGGACGCCGGTCAGATGTCGCATCCCGGTGAGTTGCAGGCTCCAGGCGTCGGTCTCGGGAAGCGCCGCGCGATCGAAGGAAAACCACGCTGTCCGCGCCGCGCCCGTGTTCAGCCGCGTATAGGAAACGCTCCGGTTCGCGCCGCGCCAGCCCCCGCCGGTCTCGCGCTTGACGGCGGCCCCGATCAGGCCCGCGCCCACGTCCAGGTGCGCCACCTCCAGCACGAAGGACGGCCAATCCGCTGGAATGTCAGCGCGCCCGTGAAACGCTAACGGTTGAACGCTATAGGGATCGCGATCCGGAGGCGGACTGACGCTCCACGCGCCGTTCCGCTGCGCGATCTCGAAATCCGGCGTCGTGCAAACGAAACCGGCCACGCCGCCATCGGACGCGATGGACACGACATCCACCGCCCCTTCGGTCGCGGCGGCGGATGCAATCAGTATCGTTGCCAGAATCAGCGACATTGTCTTGAATTCGTTCATCGCGCCACCCACCACCGCGAGCGCGCGGGCATTGTCCGTTCGATGACATGCCCCGAAGCCTCGATCGCTCCGCCCGTGAAACCGTCGCGCAGGGAACCCGCCGGCAATCCCGACACATCGAGCCGTACGGTTGCCGGGGTATTGTTGTAGTTCTGAATAAACCAGCCAGACTCGCCCAGCGGCTGGATGGTCACCCGGGTTGGCGCCAATACGAGCCGCTCGCCCCCGCCGCCGAAGCGGTCCCGCAATACCGACGCCCAGGCCTCGGGAAGGTCCAGCAAGCCCAGGTTTCGCGGGGACAGCAACACCTCGTTTACTGCGTCGAAGTCTTCCTGCGTGAACATGTGGAGGTTCAGGACCAGCAGGCGCCCGCTGCCCACGTGGTGCTCCGTCAGGAAGGGTACGGGCGTATCGCCGTCGAGCGCCTCCAGCAGGACCTCGGCCGCCTGCGGCGCGATACGCCCGCCCACATCCAGGCCGCGCGGCACGTGGACCGCCGCGCCATCCACCAGAACGGACTCCGTGCGCAGGTGGGCCACGGCGGGCGCCTCCGCCAGCCCGGCGAGCTTCGCCAGGCGATCACCCTCGACCGCGTTCGCGAGCAATCCAGTCGTGACAATCACCGTCTTTCCCCCGTGCAGGGCCGCCTCGATATGGTTTGCGATCTCCGGGTCCCGTGCGCCGTACGCGGGCGCGAAGATGCGCTTCGACGCGTGGGGGAATTCCGAAACCGGCACAACCGGAATACCGAGCATCCCGATGAAGTCCATGATATACATGTCGCTGACCGGGTCGCTGTTGGGCGGCTTGTAGCCCGCCACCCCGGTCACCGGCGCCGCCCGCACCGCCTCCGCCAGGGCCCGCAGTCCCGCCAGATCCTGACGCAGGAGCTCGTGGCCCGGGTGCGAATCCGCCAGGGCCGCGTAGCTGAACAGCACGATATCGCGCGCCCCCGCCAGCACCGTCTGCCACGCCTGCTCCACAAAGTCGGGCCCATCGCAATCCCCATGATCGAACCAGGCCGCCTCCAACTTGCCGCCGGAGAGCGAATCAATCCAGCGGTAGTTCACAAAGCCCTCATACGGCTGCGTGAAGCCGAAGCGCTGCGTGTACTGCCCGCGCGTCTCCGTGCCCACCCAGACCGCGTCGTAGAGTTGGGGATGCCGCTCCACGTCGTATCCGAAGACGTGGTAACGGTCGTAGGATTGCGGGAACTTGAGGATCATCCGGATGTCCGGGTTCTCTTCCTTCGCCGCGTCGATGAAAATGCGCTGCGAGATTGCGGTCGTGAGGTCCCGGCGGTACTCCGGCCAGTCCCGACCGCGCCGCGCCGCATCCGAAATCGCGCTGCGATCGCCGGACAGCAGAAAGTCGTCCACCACGTAAGCATCGAAGACGCGCGCCGCCGCGCGCATGGCCGCCTCCAGATCAGCCTGGGTTTTCGGGTGCTCGAAATTAAGCCAGGCCAGGCCCTCGTTCGCCGCGACGCCCCAGTTCTCACCCGGGACCGTCGCAATCCCGCCCATCACCTCGAACCCTTCGCCCTCAAAAAAGTCCCGGAGCGTCCGAAGATCGGCTTCGGCCACCGCCTGATCCCCCCGGTTCGTCTCCACGATTACGCGCTCCACCGACAGATCCCGAAGGATCCCAAGAGCCCGTTGCTGTTGCTCCGGATCGAGCAGCCGCTGCGCATCGTGCGCGGTGCAGTAGGCCGAAAGCCGCAAGGGAGACGCCCCCGCGTTCAGTACTGCCGCAAGCCCAAGTAAACACAACCATCCGAGCGCCGCACGCAGCGGTCGCCGGAAACGAAAAACAATCACAATACACCAGCTTTCTATGGATCGAATGGGCGCCCGGGCCGGGCAATGGCCGGCGGCGCCCCCCCTACTTCTTCGGTTGGTAATCCGGACACTTCACGGCGTTCGGGCGCTGGGGCCGCGTGCACAGCGTGCCGTAGTCCAGGTGGCAGTTGTCGCACAGGAACTCCGTGGGGCACCGGACGCGCAGCCACCACTGCCGCAGCCGGTCCAGAGGGCTGTACTTTTTCGGCTTCATTGCTTTCCAAACCGTTCTCGGTATGCCGCGGGCGACATGCCCTCGACCTTCCGAAACAGTCTAGCAAAGTTACTCGGGTCGCTTATACCCACCCGGCGGCCCACGTCGGCGATGCCGAGTTTTGTCTCGCGGAGCAGCGGCTTCGACCGCTCCACCCGCAGCCGGCCCACGTAGCCGGAAAAGCTCATGCCGAACTTGCGTTTCAGGCGATGGCTGATCGCCGAGGGGGTCTGCCCCAGTTTCGCCGCAACTTCCTCCAGCGTGATCCCGGCTACGAGCCGATCGCGCACGAGCTCGAACAGCTCCGGGTAGTCCGGAAGGCGCGTTTCCACCGCCCCGCGCGCATCGCCGCGCCGCAGCCAGCCAAAAAGATCCAGCGCCGCGTCCGCCAGGCCGCCGTCGGTTTCCGCCCGCGCCACCGCCGCCGAAAAATCCGGGTACGCCTCCCACGCCGATGCCGTGGGGAGTCCGGCGCGCGCCACCGCCTCCAGCGCGGCGGAGGCCAGCGCGGAAACCCGCGCGCGGCGCGCATCCAGGGCGGCGCGGCCCCGGCCAGGCGTTTCGGCGATCGCGCCCATCAGCAGGGCGCGCGCATCCCGCCGGCTTCCCGCCGCCAGCGCCGCCGCAATGGCCGCGGCGGTCTCGGATTCCCGGTCCGGCCTCTCCCGCCGCGCGGCGCCCGAGCGCGCCGCCTTCCCGCTGTCTTTTTCGGGTGCGGTGGGCTCCGGCACGGGCAGCGCCGCCTCCGGCTCATTCGCATTCCACTTCGCCCAGGCCGCCCGCAGGCTATCGAGCGTCCATTCCGCGATGGCGGGAACCGACGCCGACGGGGGGCGGTGAATATCGTCCAGCGCAAACGGAAGCGCATCGACCGGGGCCTCCAGAAGGGACGCCAGGCCCGCGCGCACGTCGTCTTCCAGCGAGCGCTGCTCTTCCATGGGACAGTAGGGGCCGAGCGTGAGCATATAGCCCTCGCCGGGAATCAGCGGTACGGACACGCACGCGAAGCCCATGTGGCACACAAAGGGCATCGGCCGATCCTGCCGCTGCGCCAGCGACGCCGCCGTGGTCCGCGAAAGCCGGCACGCGCGCGCGCCGCCCGCCTCCTCGTGCACATGACGGCAGGCCGCGCACTGCCCCCAGCCGTACAGCCGCGGGCCTTCCTGGTTCCGCTGCACGTAGTGCACGCTCGCGGGGGTCCCCGCCGCCGCCGCCGCGCGCGCCAGCGCCGCCATCACCTCCCCGGAGCGCAGGAAGGCCAGCGCGCTCATGGCGCCGTCACCTCAAACAGCGGCGTCGGCCCGTTCTGCGTCGCCAGGTAGATGGCCGCCTGGTGCGACTTGAGCACCCCGCGCACGCGCTGCGTCACCAGTTCCGGGGTGTTGTTCTTCTCGCTGATGTGCACCAGCACCACCAATTGCAGCGCGTCGTGCAGCAGGCTGTGCAGCAGCGAGCACATGTCCTCGTTTGAGAGGTGCCCGTGACGTCCGCGGATGCGCTGCTGGATCTTCGGCGGGTACTGCCCGAGCCGGAGCATTTCGGGACAGTAGTTGGATTCGATCACCAGCGCGTGGGAGCCCGCGAGCCGGGTTTTGACCAGCTGCGAGGCGTGGCCCAGGTCGGTCGCCAGACCGAACTGCGCGCCCTGCGAACGGACAATAAACCCGACCGGGTCGGCGGCGTCGTGGGACACGCTGAAGCTGAGCACATCCAGGTCGCCGATGCGCAGGGTGTCCCCCGCTTCGAAGAAATCCACGGATCCGAGGGCGCCGAGAATGGGCGGGAGGTTTTCATAGGTGCCGCGGGTCATGTATACCGGTACGGGGGCCTTGCGCGTAAGGACGCCGATGCCCAGGACATGGTCGCCGTGCTCGTGGGTGACGACGATGGCGTTGAGGTCTTCCAGGGCGATACCGAGGGCGGCGGTGCGGAGCGATAACTGCTTAAAACTCAACCCGTTGTCAATTAATATCATCGTCGTCCGCGAACGCACGAGGATGGCGTTGCCACTGCTGCCACTTCCCAGAAGGCTGAACTGAAGCACGAAAGGGGTATTCCCGAGGGTTGCTAACTGCTTGAACGGTAAGTAAGTATAACAATTTCAGGGGGATTCATCAATTGACAAGCCCCCGGGTCGGTGATATAATGGCACGTGTCTTGCTTAGATTTATAAGGCTGTTCAATAATGCATATGGAACACCGGCTGGTTCAGACCCAGCGCCAACAGCTTGTACTGACGCAGAAGATGCAGCAGGCGCTGCATATTTTGCAGTTGAATGGCATTGAACTCGAGCAATACGTCCAGCAGGAGCTCGAGACCAACCCTTTCCTCGAACAGAAGCAGAAAAAGGAGGAAGAGGCCCCCCGGACCGAGGCCCCCACGCCGGCAATCGACGATCCCTTCGACCAGCCCTTCGACCTGGACCAGCATTCCGATAATTGGGATATCCGGTTCCGGGAGGGGCAGGATCTGAGCCACAACACGGATCTGTACGCCCGGCGCAAGTTCTACGAGGATTCCATCACCCAGGGGCAGTCCCTGCGCGCGCATCTGCTCTCCCAGCTCGCGCTGTCGACCGAGAACGAAAAAGACTACCTCATCGGCGAGCGGATCATCATCGGAGATATCGACAGCCGCGGCTACTTCACGGGCGACGAGACGGCCATAGCCGAGGAATTGCGGGTCTCGGAGTCGGATGTGGAGCGGGTGCTGCACAAGATCCAGCGCTTCGAGCCGACGGGCGTGGGCGCGCACGACGTGGTCGAATGCCTCCTGCTTCAGATCCAGGCGGAATACCCCGATCACGCGCAGCTCATCGACCTGGTGTCGAACCACCTAGACGATCTGAAGAACCGGCAGGTCCCGAAGATCGCCAAGGCGATGAAGATCTCCCCGGACGATGTCGAGAACCTGAAGAAGCAGCTCGCGACGCTGAACCCGTGGCCGGGGCATGAGTTTTCCTCCGAGCCCCCGCAGTACATCGCGGCCGAGGTGGTGGTCGAAAAGGTGGAGGGCGAGTACATCGTTCGTCTGGCGGATGAGCGCCTTTCCGACCTGAATATCAACACCGAGTACAGCGATGCGGTGAAGCGTTCGGGCCTGAACAAGGACGACAAGGATTACGTGCGATCGAAACTGGAGGCCGCCAAATGGCTCCAGCGCAATATCGCCCAGCGCCAGCAGACCATCCTGAAGGTATCCCAGGCGATCGTGAACTACCAGAAGGACTTTCTGGACAAGGGCATCGAGCACATCCGCCCGCTGACGCTTCAGGTCATCGCCGACGAGATAGGGGTGCACGAGTCGACGGTCGCCCGCACCACGCGCGGCAAATACATGCAGACGCCGCAGGGCCTCTTTGAATTGAAGTACTTCTTCAACTCGGGCGTATCTTCGGACACGGGCGACGCGCAGGCCTCCAAGGCCGTGCAGGCGCGTATCCAGAAGATCATCGACGAGGAAAACCCGTACAAGCCGCTGAGTGACCAGCGCATTGCGGATATCCTGAAGAAAGAGGGCACCAATATCGCGCGGCGCACGGTGACCAAGTACCGGGAAGCGCTGAATATACCGGCGACCACGAAGCGCAAGCAGTTCAAGTAGGGGTGAAGTTCGGATAGTACCGCGTCCGGACTGCGGGGAAGTAAGCAAAGTCGCAACACTTTAGCGTTCTTACGTGCGGAACAGTATGTGTTTTTGCTAGTGAAGCCGGTGTGCATGGAGCCCTTATTCCGCAAGTCGATCTGGTTTGGCCACTGTACTTCGGTCGGCTGCAACATTTTCGCCGCCTGAAGCAGCAACGCGCGGAAACAGGACGAAGGGACCGTTTACAATACGAGAAAGCGCGGCAAAGGATCGCGGACATTCCTGTCCGCGGCAAAGTGAGCCCGGGAAATAAAGTGACGTAAGTGGTTTGGAATAGATTCCCGGCGTCCCCGGGAGCGGAAGGCATGGGGGACCTGCGCCTCTTCACATACACATCGATCACGAGATGTCTTGCGCTCGTCCTGCCGCGGACAGGAATGTCCGCGATCCGGCTATTCACGCCCGCCTTGATCACGATTCGCCTCCAAGGCGGTGGGTGCTTCATTCCGCTCAAGTGATACCACATCCGCACACCAAACGGCGCGCCTTAAACAGCCGCATTCCGCTTGCACTTCCGCCCGCCCTTTCGTACACTCGGGCGCGGAGGTATGCCGCCATGATCCCCGCTCGCGTCCGGAGTCTTTTCCTCGCCGCCGCCCTGATCGCCCTTGCCCAGAGTGCAACCGCCGTGGAGCTTGTTCGCGGCGAGCCGTCGGCCCTAAGGATATACCACGGACCGGACGCGGCGCCGTCCACCGCGCACGCCGCGCGCGAACTCCAGCATTTCCTGCGCGAGATGACCGGCATCGAATTGCCCATCGAGAGCGATCCGCACATCGCGCTGCCCGGCGCGCTGTGCATTGCGGAGCGGGCGGTCCCCCGGAGCTGGCCGGACCCGGCGGCGCTTGGCGAGGAGGGCTACATCCTCCGCGCCGGGACCGGGAGCTTTCAGATCCTGGGCGGCATGCCCCGGGGCGTCCTGTACGGCGTGTACGGCCTGCTCCAGGACCATTTCGATTGCCGCTGGTTCACCCCCGAAGTCAGCCGTATCCCGCGCGTGGACCGTTTACGCTTCCCGCGCCTCGGCGAGACGGTTGTGCCGGTGCTGGCGTACCGCGAGCCGTTCGTCATGGAGATGCTGGATCCGGACTGGGCCGCGCGGAACCGGGTGAACGGGCAGTTCATGAACCTGGACGCGGACCGGGGCGGTAAGATTACCTACGAGGGCTTTGTGCATACCTTTGAGAGCCTCGTTCCACCCGACCAGTATTTCGAGGCGCACCCCGAGTACTTTTCCATGGTGGACGGCGAGCGCCTGCGCCACCGGTCCCAGTTGTGCGCGACCAATCCGGATGTGGCGCGCGTTGTCACGGAGGAGCTTCGCCGGCGCCTGCGGGAGAATCCCGGGGCGGGCGTCGTTTCGGTGTCTCAAAACGACTGGCACAATTACTGCCAATGCGCGCCCTGCACCACGCTGGCCGACGCCGAAGGCACGCAGGCCGCGCCCATCCTCTTTCTGGTGAACGCGGTGGCGCGGGATCTGCGCGACGAGTTTCCGGACGTGCTGGTGGACACCCTGGCCTACCAATATTCGCGCAAGCCGCCCCGGACCATGCGCCCGGAGCCCAACGTGATCGTGCGGCTGTGCAGCATTGAGTGCTGTTTCAATCACCCCTTCAATACCTGCGCCTCCCTTCGCAACAAGGAATTCGTGGCCGATCTGAAGGGCTGGGCGAAGGTATGCGACCGTGTCTGGGTCTGGGACTACGTCACCTCCTTCAGCCACTACCTCATGCCGTTCCCGAACCTGCACGTCCGCGGCCCGAACATCCGTTTCCTGGCGGATCACAACGTGCGCGGCATCTTCGCGCAGGACGTGTACAACACGCTGGACGGCGAGCTTTCGGGGCTCAGCGGCTACCTGAACGCGCAGCTCCTGTGGAACCCGCGCGCGAATCCCCGCGAGATCATCGAGGAATTTGTGACTGGGGTCTACGGCCCCGCCGCGCCCGCCGTGCGCCAGTACCTGGCGGCCCTCGAGAAGCTCGCGGGAGACGCCGGTGTCCACTCGGAGATCTGGGACGGCCCGGACGCGCCCTACATGACGGACGCGTTCCTCGCCCGCGCGGATGGACTGTGGAACAGCGCCGAAGATCTGGCCCGGGGCGACGGCGCGCTGCTCCAGCGCGTGCGGACGGACCGGATGGCGGTCGATTATGCGATGCTCGAGCGCGCGCGCTTTCTGGGGCTCGGCGCGCTGGAAAGGGATCCGGACGCGCGGTGGGGGCTGCGGATGCCCGAGGCGTTGGCCGGACGGATTGCGCGGTTCTTCGAGGCAGCGGAAGCGAGCGACCTGATCCAGATCCGCGAGCATGGCGATACGGTGGCGGAATACCGCGCCGGGTGGGAGCGCTGGATTGCGGCGCCCGAATCGCCCGCGCGGCCGGCGGTGACGCCGCCCCCGCTCCAGCCGGGCCTCCGCTATGAATTCTATGAGGGGCGCTGGATCGCCCTGCCGGACTTCGGCGCGCTGACGCCCGCGGAAAGCGGCGTGGCGGCGACGGTTAATCTGGAGGTTTCCCCCGCGGAGATCAGTTACGCGCTCCGGTTCACGGGCTACTTCGAGGCGCCGGCCACCGGGCTGTACTGCTTCACGCTGGTGTCGAACGACGGATCCCGGCTGTGGATTGGCGACGAGCGCATCATCGACCACGACGTGCGCTACATGGCCGTGCCCCGCGGCAATCCGGTGGCGCTGGAGGCGGGCTTTCACCCCATCACAATAGAATACTTCCAGAGCGCCGGGCGCAAGCATCTCGAATTCTTCGTCGAGGGCCCCGGGCTGCCCCGGCTGCGCCCGGGCGCGGGCCGTTTGTGGACGCCCGCCGCCGGGGAGTGAATTTCGCGCGCTAAACGTTGAAGCGGAAGTGCATCACGTCCCCATCGCGCACGACGTAGTCCTTGCCTTCCACGCGCATGACGCCGGCGGCCTTGGCCCCGTTTTCCCCATTGTGCTGGACGTAGGCGTCGTACGCGATGACCTCCGCCCGGATAAAGCCCCGCTCGAAATCGGTGTGGATGACCCCGGCGGCCTTGGGCGCGGTCCACCCGTTGTGGATGGTCCAGGCGCGCACTTCCTTGACGCCGGCCGTGAAGTAGCAGATGAGGCCGAGCGCGCGGAAGCCCTGGTGGATGACCTGCTCCAGGCCGCTCTCGGCAGCCCCCAGGTCGGCCAGGAACTCGTGGCGTTCCTCTTCGCTCATGTCCACCATCTCCTCCTCCATTTTCGCGCAGATCTTCACCACCTCGGCGTTCTCCCGGGCGGCCAGTTCACGCACGGCGGTCACGTACTCGTTGTCGGCGCCGAGGCCCGCTTCATCCACGTTTGCGGCGTAGATGACGGTCTTTGCGGTGATGAACTTCATCTCCTGCTCGAGCGCGATGTAGGCGTCGCCTTCCCGCTCGGCGAAGTTGCTCGCGGGCGCGCCGCTTTCCAGGTGTTTCGCGAGCGACTCCGCGATATCGAGTTGCGGCTGAAGCTTGCGGTCCGTTTTGGCCTGCTTCTTCAGCTTCTCGATCTTCTTCTCCAGCTGCTGGAGGTCGGCGAGGAGGAGTTCGGTCTGAATGACCTCAATGTCATCCTTCGGATCCGGCTTGGCGTGGACGTGAACGACGTTTTCGTCTTCGAAGCAGCGCACCACGTGCACAATGGCCTCGGTTTCGCGGATGTTCGCCAGAAACTGGTTGCCCAGGCCCTCCCCCTTGCTCGCGCCCTTCACCAGGCCCGCGATATCGACGAACTCGATGGTGGCGTACTGGACGCGTTGCGGCTTGACGATCTCGACGAGCTTGTCGATGCGCCGGTCCGGCACGGGGACAATGGCCTTGTTGGGTTCGATCGTGCAGAAGGGATAATTCGCGGCCTCCGCATTCTGCGCTTTGGTCAGCGCGTTGAACGTGGTGCTCTTGCCGACGTTCGGAAGGCCGACGATACCGATACTCAGTGCCATGGGGGTCCTCGTGAAGACGTGTGGGTCTAACCCGCGCGGGCGCACGCGGGGCGGGTTGGAAAAAGCCGGGTAGTTGCCTGGGAGTGGGGCGCGCGCGCGGCAGGCGCCGGGCGGCCCACGGAAGGCGGTAGTGTAGCACGGGCCCGGCGCCCCCCTCAATACGACAGGTGCGCGCGCGCCCGGGATTTCGCTATAGTGAGGCGGGAGGAGGCCCTTATGAGTGAGAGCCTGGTGCGCCACGTCCTCGCGGCGGATCCGGAGTCCCTGTTGGCGCTGTCGCTGGAGGATCTGGCCTATTGCCAGGCCTGGTATCAGCAACACCGGGAGGCCGGATTGCCGCTCGACGGGCTGGAGGAACTGCCCGCGCGCATCGCGGCGTGGACCGCCGACAAGTCGCAGATCGATATCCAGACGGAGGGCGCGCGCCAGCAACCCCTGCTCCGCCGCCTGCTCGACGCCCTGCGCACGCGCGGCCCTGAAGGGTTGGCCCGTGACGAGCTGGAGTTCCTGAGCGCGGCGCATGGGTTGATCGCACGGTCGCGCTTGCCGCGTCTGCACAAGCGCGCCTTCGCCCGCCTGCAGCCCCACATCGCGGCCATAGAAACCGCGCGCGGGGCGCTCCCCCCCCTGTCGGCGCTACCCAACCTGGCGCGCCAGGTCCGCATCGTGACCGAGGAGGACATTGCTACGGCGCGTCCCCGCGAGATCCGGGCCTGCGGTGGCCTGCCGGAGGCGGTCCGGGGGCCGGTGATCGAGCACGATGGCGTTCTCAAGGTCGTCGGCGACGTTCCGGACGGCGCCACGGTGATCGCCACGGGGGCGTGCCATGTCACGGGGTATGTGCTGGGGCGGGTGCTGGGCGGCGCGAACATCGAGGTCGCCGAGAATATCGGCGGTCTCGCCATCTCGCAGAAGGGCAATATCCGCGCGCGCGCGCTGGTCAATCGGGCGCGGGCCATCGCCAAGCGCGGCCGCGTCACCTGCCGTTCGGCGCAGGACCCGGCGCTGGTCTACGCGGCCGGGGGGCTGAAGCTTCGGGAGGGAACGCGCCTCGGGACCTTCTTCGCGTCGCGCGCGGAGGTGGACGGCGTTGTCGCGGGCGGGCGGTGGCACGTCAACGAATCGATGCGGGCGCGCGAATTCGTTGGCGCGCCGCACACGCCGCTGGACATCGTGCTTCGGGAGTCCATCGGCTTCGAGGATTTTGGCGTGCGGCTTCCGGGCGAGGCGCACACGCTCCTGCGCCGCGCGAACCGCCTCAAGGGTCGCATCGAGTATCTCGAGCAACTCCGGGATCGCCAGACCGCCGAGGCCGAGCACTACGCCGGCGCGGCCCTGGCCAGCCTATTCGGCGGCAGCGGCGCCCAGGCGGCGCTCCAGGCGATTGAGAAGCTGAAACGCCGGCGGTCCTTTCTTCTGCGCATCATGACCGGCCTGCACCTGCTGACGCGATCGGTGGCCGATCGGATGCGCATCGCCAACCGGAAAACGCTCGCCGCGCGTGAAGCGCAGGAGGAGGTGCAACGCGCGATCCAGCGGAGCCTCTTGGAGGTTACCCGGGAACTGGCGGAGTTCATGGACGAGGGCGAATATCCGCAGGAACTGAATCGCGAATGGGAGGAGCTGGTCGCGCTGCATACGGGGTCGGTGGAAACCGCGGCGGAGGACGCGCTTTCCCGCGCAATCCTGCGGTTTCACGAGTCGCGCAAGGCGTGGCAGGAAGAAGTGATGCAGCTCGACGAAGCTATTGCGGCGCGGCAGTCCGATCTGGCCGAGGGCGCCGTGCGAAAGGAGCTCCTGAGCCGGGCGCAATCGGCGGGGGCCGCCCAGCCGGCCTTGTTACAGATCGTGCGGGCGGCGCGGGAACGCGGCCCGGCGGATCCCGTGGCGAAGCGGCTCGAAGCACCATTCATCCGGCGGATGATCGGGCTGCTGGAGAAGCGCAACGCCTGGGCGGGACGCTACGACGCGGAGGCGCGGGAAAACCAGGGCGAATGGAATCGCATTCGAGAGCGCCTGCACGCCAGCTATCACCTCGATCTGGCCGCCCAAAAGGCCGAAGCCCGGGTTGAAGGGCGTTTCGGGGGGGATGTCCGGCTGCATCCCGGCGAGTATCAGGCAAGCGACCGCGATCCGGCCGGGAACAGGTTGATCGTGGTCCCGGCGCCGGAAAACGGGCTGGCCGCGTATGTGTTGCGCGACGGCGTCATCCTGCGGCTTGGCCCCGATTGAGCGGGAAGGGATGGGCGCGAAAGTGCGGGGAGTAGCGGAGAATGGCGCCCCGAACAGGAATCGAACCTGTATTTTTCGCTTAGGAGGCGAACGTTCTATCCGTTGAACTATCGGGGCCCGGAGGGCGAAGTCTACTGAATTTCCGCGCCCCGGCACAAGTGGGGGCCGAAATCCCCAGGGGCGCGGGACCAGATCCCTTCCCCCCTTTGTGCGTTGAATCGCGATTCGCGTATTATCTCCGCGAACGGCGCTCACTCCACATCACGAACGAGGTTTCCCTCTCCCATGGCCATATTCGTCTTCAGTGTCCTTTTCGCACTGGGCCTTTCCGCAATCTGCTCCCTGCTGGAAGCCACGCTCCTGAGCTATACCTCCAGCCAGGTGGCCGCCCTGGAGGCAAGGCGTCCGCGCACGGGCCGGATCTGGCGCCGCTTCAAGGATAATGTCGAAAAGCCCATTGCCGTGATCCTGGTGGTCAATACCACGGCGCACACGGTGGGCGCGACGCTGGCCGGATCGCAATCGGAGAAGATCTTCACGTTCCAGGGGGGCGTCCTCGTGTTTTCGGGGATCTTCACCTACCTGATGCTTCAATTCACGGAGATTCTCCCCAAGACCCTGGGGGTCCGCTACAACGCCGCCCTGGCGCCGTTCATCGCCGCGCCGCTGGATTTGCTCATTCGCGTCATGGCGCCGGTGCTCTGGTTTATCCAGCTGGTGAACCGGCCTTTTTCCAGCCGCCAGCAGAGCGGCGAGGACACTACGTTGCAAGAGATCGCCGCGCTGGCCGCGAGCGCGCCCCTGATGGACCCGCACCTCGCCCGGATGATCCGCGCCGCCTCTGAAATGGAGAGCATCCGTGTCCGGCAGATCATGACGCCGCGAACGGAGGTGCTCTACCTGTGCATCGACGATCCGATGGACGAAATTCTCGCGACAATGAAGCGCTGCCCCTTCACGCGGCTGCCGCTTTGCCGGGAGTCGATCGACGACGTCATCGGGATGGTCCATGTAAAGGATCTGGTGAAGGTGCTGGATCTTTCGCCCCGGAGGGCGTCGCGATCCGGAGAATCCGAAGCCATGCCGACGGGCGAGGGCGAGTTGCATGTAATCGGCCAGGGCGTGATCCATCTCGACGCCATCAAGCGCGATGTATTGTTTCTCCCGGAACATACGAATGTTCTGGAGGCGCTTCGGCGGTTTCAGGAGGCGCGCCTGCACCTGGCCGTCATCGTGGATGAATACGGCTCGACCATGGGGATCGTCACGCTGGAGGACGTCATCGAGGAGATGGTGGGCGACATCCGCGACGAGTTCGACCTGTTTGCGGGCGACATGATGAAAAAAGAGGGCGACGCCTACCGCATCAGCGGGCGTTTTCCGCTGCACGAGATGGCGCACCACATCCCCAACCTCAGTATCGACCACACCGAAGAGGATGTGGACACCGCGGGCGGCTACATCTCGCAATTGCTCGGCAAGGTTCCTGTCCCTGGTGAAAGCGTCAACGTGGGCCCCTATACGTGGACCGTAACAGCGGCGGATGTGCGGCGGGTGCGCGAGATCCTGCTGGAGCCGCGGCCGGACGCGAAGGGGTCGGCGGGAGATTCGAATTCCGAGGACTAACGCGGTGGAGGCGTGCCAAACCGGCAGGCATTGCCGGAACAGGCGTATCCACCCCTCGCTTCGAGTCCCTGGTCAGGCGAAGTAGCCTTCCAGGACGTCCACCACGCGTTGTTTCATGTTGTCGTCGAGTTCGGGGTAGATGGGGATGGCGAGCGTTTCTCGGGCGGCTTTTTCGGCATGGGGAAAATCGCCTTCGCGGTAGCCGAGGTAGCGGAAGCAGGCTTGCAGGTGGAAGGGTATCGGGTAGTAGATATCGCAGCCCACCTGGTTCTTCAGCAGGTGATCCTTCGCCCCGTCCCGTCCGCCGGCGATGCGGACAATGTACTGATTGTAGATGTGATGCTCGCGCCCCCAGACGGTCACGGGCAGACCGATTTCCGGGCGGGTGAAATGGGCGTCGTAGAATGCCGCGTTTTCCCGGCGCATCCCGTGCCAGCGTTCGAGATGCTTCAGCTTGACCCGCAGCACGGCGGCCTGGATGGCGTCGAGCCGGAAATTACCCCCGATAAGATCGTGGTAGTACTTCGGTTCCATCCCGTGGTTTCGCAGGCGCCGCAGCTTCTCGGCCAGATCCCCATCGTCCGTCACCAGCATGCCCCCATCGCCGAGGCAGCCGAGGTTTTTGCTCGGAAAGAAGGAAAAACAGCCGATTGCGCCCATGGCGCCGGCCTTTTTCACGCCCGCCGCGCCCGGGTACGTTGCGCCGATGGCCTGGGCGCCATCCTCGATGACGGGCACGCCGTAGCGCGCGGCCACCGCCAGAATCGGGTCCATGTCCGCGCACTGGCCGTACAGGTGCACCGGCATGACGGCTTTCACCCGCTCCGCCGCGTCTGGATTGGCTTCAAACCAGGCTTCGAGCGCGACGGGATCGATGTTGTAGCTGACCGGGTCGATATCGACGAGCACGGGCGTCGCATTCAGGCGCGCAACGACCCCCGCGGTGGCGAAGAAGGAATAGGGCGTGGTGACCACCAGGTCTCCCGGGCCGACGTCGAAGGCCATGAGGGCGGCGAGCAGCGCATCGGTGCCGGAGGTGACGCCGACGGCATGGGCGGAGCCGCAATAGGCCGCGATTTCCGCTTCCAGCCCTTCCACCTCGGGGCCCATAATGTAACGGCCGGACTCCACCACGGAGAGGACCGCGCGCTTGATATCGGCTTCGATGGGGGCCAGCTGCGCTTGCAGGTCGAGCAGGGGGACATTCATGGGAATACTCCGGACGGGCGTGGGGCGAAGCCCCCTTCAGGACAGGGTGTGCGGGTCATCGGCACGCCCCGATCATAGCACTTTCCACGCGCCTCAATCGACGCGGCCCGCTTGGGACGGCGCATTGAAATGCCGTATACTGGCGGCCTCACAGCCAGCAAAGGAAGTTCCCCTATGCCTTCACGCAGTAGACGCGAAAGCGTTCTTATCGTAGACGCGGCCCGCCTGAACGCCATGCAGGGCGTTTGCGACTCCGCCCGCATCTGGAGCCGCTCGCGCGGCGAGGACAAGTCGCGGGCCGAACGCGACCTTCTCCGCGCGCTGGCGCATCTGGCCGAACTCCCCGACACGACCGAGGAAGAATGATTGGCTCCGCCGCATGCCGGCGCGTGACCACCGCGGAGTTCGGCGCATGACCCAACCCTGCCACACCGGCCCCGAGGCGGCTATCGCCGCCATCCGCGCGCAGGTGGCGATCATCCACGCGATGGCCCCCGGGGTTTCCGAACTCGATCCGGGGGCGATCCACGACATGCGGGTGGCGTCGCGCCGGCTGCGCATGGCGATCCGCGTTTACCAGCCGTACCTCGATCCGCGCGACGGCAAGCAACTCCGCAAGCAGGCGAAGAAGATCACCGGCGCCCTCGGAATACGTCGGGAATTGGATGTTATGGCCGCCATGCTCCGGGAACATCGGGAAGAAACACGGACGATCTGGCGACGTTTCATGGATCACGCGATCGAGGTCATCGAGCGGCGGCGGGAAGCCCAGGCCCCCTACTGTCAGGAGGCGGTGGCGCTGGCGGCGGATCTGGCGGGGCAGGAAGGGCTGGATGGCTTGCTGCGCGGGGCGCCGGAGGCGGGGGGCTGCCTCATTTCGCTTGCCCAGTCCGAATTGCGGGTGGCGTTTCAGCTTGCCCGGCATGCGCGGCGCGCGTGGAAGCAGAGCGGCGACGCGGAGGACCTGCATCAGGTGCGGATTGAACTGAAGCACCTGCGCTACGCCTGCGAGTTTCACGCGGGACTCTTCGGCGAGCCGATGGCGGCATTCATCGGCCGGGTCAAGGGCGCGCAGAACCTGCTGGGCGAATGGAACGAGTGCCGGCTGCTGGAGGACATGGTGCTCACGCTGGGCAACGCGGCCGACTACCGGCTGGCGCAGGGCGCGCCGTTGGTGGCGGAGGCCTACGGCAACCGCGCCGGCGATCTCGCGGAGCAATTCCGCGAGGCGGGAAAAGCGCTGCTGGGACGCCGCGCGGCGCGGGAATTCAAGCGGCTGGTGAAACATCCCGCCGCGGCATGCTGCAACCCGGGGATGTAGCGGCGGCGGAAGACGAACCGCCGACGTCGGAAATGCGCGCCTTCGGCGCGATGCAGGCGGGCCGCCTGCGCTCCCATTGGTCAACGCTTCCGTTTTTGACACTGGGGCTCAACAAACGAACAAAAAAAAGACTGAATCGCATACCGGCCAATCAGCACACTACGTCCCCTCTCCTACCTCATAAAAAGGCGGCGCTTCCGGCCGGACCGTGGGCCCGACACCGGAAACGCCGCCGGAATACCTTATATCAGCGGGCTGCGCCGGTCAGGGGATCCAGTTCGGGGGGCACAACCTCGCTCCAGTTCGGTTCGGCGCGGGTTTCGCCTTCGCCGCCGGCCCACCGGATCGTGTCTTCGAAATGCGCCTTGAAGTCGGGGTTTGTCCAGACGTCGTCGCGGTGCCCCATCGCGTTGTAGAACACGCGGCCCTTTCCCGAGGCGCTGCACCAGATGACGGGGTAGTCCGGCACCCGATACATCTCCTGCTTTTCGCGTTCCTCCGCCGGATCGAGCAGGGCCAGCACGCGCATCGTCTCCTTCTGAAGGTGGGAGAAGAGGTACCACTCGTCATTGATCTTCCAGCCGTCCTTGAGCCGCGCCATCGTTGGGTGTTCCGGGTCGACCACGCGCAGCGTGCCGACGAACTGGGCGCCGTGGCCGCGAAACTCGCCGCCGATCACGTCGAGATAGGGGGATTCCGGCGCAAACTGGTTTCGCTCTCGGTGCCACGTGTCGCTCGCGCAATGGAAGCCCACCAGGCCGCCGCCCGCCTCTACCCATTCCAGGAGGGCCGGCATGGCGTCCGGGCCCGCGGGGGGCGAGCCATCCGCGGCATCGGTCTTGCAGAGGTCTTCGGTGGTGTAGAAGATGACGACATCAAAGTCCTTCAGCTTTTCGGCGGTGAGGATGGCCCCGTCTTTCGTGGAGACCAGCGTGCCGCCCATACCCTCTATCAGGGGGGCGATGACGGTCTCGACGTGGCAGGGCTGGCCGTCTTTCACTTTGACCACATCGTGCTCAAAACCCGCCGACTTGCTGAAAAAGAGGACCCGGAGCGGGTCCGCCTCCGCACGCGCGGCAAAACTTGCAAGGGTCATAAAGGCCACCATAGCCACGAACGACGTTCGCATTGTTACTTCTCCTGTTCATGCAACACCGGCGTCAACCGCCGATTTGCTGCTGTTCGCTCATCAAGTCCATTGTTCGCTGATACAGAACCGCGAACGCGCCGCCATCCATCTCAAGAATTTCCAGCAATTCCGCGTGTGTTTCGCCTGCCCGGGCGGCCGCGGCCGGATCGAGCCCGGCGGGGAGATCCGCGATGCACGCGCCGAGGGCGACCACCGCAACCTGCGCGTGGGCGGCCTGAGCACTCTTGAAATCGTGGTGAAAACGGATGGGTTCCTTGATTTCCCGCGGCAGCCCCCATCCGTCGGCGAGCATGTAGCCCACTTCGGGATGGGCGATCCCGAAGTGCTCGTTTTCCTCGACAATCAGCAGGTCGTCGGGCAATTCCTGATCGACCTGCGTGTAGGGCTTCGGCGCAATGGTCGCCAGGGCCGCGCGGCCGATATCGTGCACGAGCCCGGCGGCAAAGAGCGCGCTGGCGCCGTTTTTTCGCTTTATGCGCGCGATTTCGCGGCACGCGGTGGCGCAGGTCATCGAGCGGGTCCAGAAACGCTTATAGTCGAACCCGGAGCCCTTGTCGAAGTACTCGATGACCGCCGACGCGAGGACCACCGAATAGACTTCCCGCAGCCCGAGGAGCGCCGTCGCGCGTTCGATGGTCTGCACCTTGTGCGTGAAGGCGTAGGCGGCGGAATTCGCCAGGCTCACGACCTTCGCGGCGAGGGAAGGGTCCTGCCCGATGATCGCGGCGACCTGGTCGGTGGAGGTGTCGGGATGTTCAATGGCCTCCCGGACTTTCGAAACGGTCTCGGGGAGGGCGGGCAGGGAACTCACCTTTCGGATCAGGTGTACGACTTTCTCGAACTTCAGGCCGCTTTCCACCAGCGAGATCGGGGCGGCGGGCGCCGCCACGACCCGGGCGGAGAGGGCCACGTTCTTGTCGCCGTCGATCGTGTAGCTATCCGGGGACCCTACTTCGACGTTGTAATAGCGCTTGAGCGCGGTGCGCACGTCGGATACCGCCACGAGGAAGGGGCGGACGCGCAATCCGGTTTTCTGCTCGAGTTCGGCGACGGTGGCGGCGTCGAGCGGGCACGCCATGCCCACGGAGAGGTTCTTCCCCATTTTGTCGATCGGCAACACCTCGTGCTTGAGCGCGAAATCGCGATCGACGAGTTGGATGACGTCCTGCGGGATCGTGTAATTCAGGAGATCGATACTGACGGTCCCGGGTTGGTGGGAAAGGAAGCGCACGAAGGCGCCGGTGTCCATGTGCCCCAGGGCGATGAGGTTCTCGACGATTTTGCCTCCTTCGCTCCGCTGCTTTTCCAGGGCCTCCTGAAGCTGTCCGGGCGTGATAAGGCCCTCCCGCACCAGCAGTTCGCCAATACGGCGCGGGGCGGCGGGCGACCGGGTAGTGGTGGTTCTATCCTGTGACAAACGTTCCTCTTTCTCACGGTGGCAGTTTGCGCGGGAGGGGCGCGCGGTGCTGACCGCCTGGACTTTGCTCAGGCGCCGGGCGCGGATCTCCCACCGATTCGATAAGTTTACGTACTGGGCGTTTTCGTGTCAATCATACCAGCGGTTGTATGGGAGGGGAACGATTGAAGGGGGAGCGCGGGCTTCGCGACGGCGCACGCGTTCTGTTATACTTTTCCAAGCAGGAATATTGGGCGGGCTGCTTGTGTTTCGATCTTGAGGGGCGGGGTGTACTTGCTTTATACGAACGCCCCGCCCATTGAACATGGCCCCGCGGGCGCACACGCGCGCGCGGGCTTCCCGCAGGACCCATTCGACGTTTGGCCGGCCATCGTGTATCCGGCCCTTCGAGAACCAAGAGAAGGAGAATTCCCCATGGCATTTGAGCTACCTCCCCTACCGTACGCATTCGACGCGCTCGAACCCCATATTGACGCCAAGACGATGGAAATCCACCACGACAAGCATCACGCGGCGTACGTTGCGGGGCTGAACGGCGCGCTGGAGGGCCTGGACGGGTACGAGGGCAAGTCCGTGGAAGCGATCCTCGCCGCGATCAGCGAGGTGCCGGAGGCCAAGCGCCAGGCGGTCATCAACCATGGCGGCGGGCACGCGAACCACACGCTGTTCTGGAACATTTTGAGCGGGTCGGGCGGCGGCGCGCCATCGGGCGATCTGGCGGCGGCGATCGACGCGGCGTTCGACAGCTTCGATAACTTCAAGGAGCAGTTCTCGAACGCGGCGAAGACGCGTTTTGGCAGCGGCTGGGCGTGGCTCGTGGTAAACAGCGCGGGGCAGCTTGAAGTGCTGAGCACGCCGAACCAGGACTCCCCCCTCATGAATGGCAAGACGCCGATTCTGGGGCTGGACGTGTGGGAGCACGCGTACTACCTGAATTACCAGAACCGGCGCCCGGACTACGTGTCCGCGTTCTGGAATGTGGTGAATTGGACGAAGGTGGCGGCGCTGTACGCGGCGGCGAAGGGCTGATCCCCGACTGAATAACGACTAATGGGCTGGATGCCGGCTTTGTCCTTCGGGGCGCTGGCATCCGGCTTTTTTTTGCGCGCGGTCCGCTGGAACCGCGGGTGCGTATTCCCAATTCGGAAAAGACGGCGACGCCCCGAGGCCCCCGCGCATTCCGGCCCGATTAGAGCGGGCAGATCATCCGGTAATGCGGCCCTACGCCCGGAATGTCGAACGCCTCGCCCTCGATATTGAGTCCCAGATGCTCGTAGAACGGCCGCGCGTTTACCCGGGCGTTGCACCAGAGCTGTTCGCCGCCGTGGGCCGCGGCATAGGCCATGCAGGCGTGGACGAGCTTACTCCCGAGCCCGTGGCCGTGGTGTTCGGGCAGGACCGCCATGCCGCGCAGGCGCCAGGCGTTGTCGAGGCCATAGCCCTCGGGGCCTTCCTGGTAGAGGGAGGCTATCCCCACCAGGGAGCCCTCCTCGTAGATTCCGAGGTGGGCCGTACTTTCCAGTTCATCCCCCGGGAACACTGCGGCCTCTGGGGGCTGGTCTGGCCGCAGCACTTGCTCTCGTATGGGATAGACCTCACTCGCGGACACCCGGCTGATTAGCGTCATGGCTCTTGACCTCCTCTAAAAACGCCCGTATGGCGGCGGTCACCTGGTCGCTCTCGTAATCCCAGAATACCACATGATCCGAGGTCTCAAGCCAGATCATTGCCTTCCGCGCGCTGGCGATCGCGGGCAGCGCGGCGGCGGTGGCCTCGGGAGAGGTGATGGTGTCGATGCGTGAATGAATGGCGAGCACGGGCGCGGTGATCGCGCCGAGGGTGGTTTTGTCGCGCGCCCTGCGGGCCACGCCGGCGGCCGCGATCATGCCCTGAGCCGGAATCCAGCGATAAAAGTCGATGCGCTTCCGGTTTTCCTTCAAGTTTACCGGACCTCCGCCCGACCGGCCCGGAAACCAGCGGATGATGGGGGCAATCGTTGGGGCAAAGCGTTCGAGCCGGAAGCCGAGGGTGTCGGACCAGGTCAATTCGAAGTAGGGCGCGCAGAGCACGAGCCCTTGGACGGGTTCTTCCGCCGCGACGATCGCGGCCAGCGCGCCGCCCAGGGAATGGCCGACGAGGACGACATCGGGAAAGCGCACGCGCAGTGCGCGCACCTCCTCGCGCACCCCCGCGATGAGGTCCTCTGTGGAGGTGCGCTCGAAATCGCGCGGGCTGCTCCCGTGTCCGGGCAGGCGCATGGTCCGCACGAACCACCCGTCTTCGGCCACGCGGTCGGGCAGGTCGTTAAAATTGCTCTGGGCGCCAATGAACCCGTGAATGAAAAGGACGGCGCGGCCGGCATCGGGCGGCCCCAGTTCGCGCGGGGTGGCGCCCTGGAGGAAATCGGCGCCCGGGTCCCGGGGGGCGTTCCGCTCGTAGCGCGAGACCAGGGCGTCTGTAATCAGGTTCATGAGGACGGCTCCGACAATCGTGACCATGAGGCCATAGGCGGCCCGGGCTTTCCAGCGCCCCCGCCGCGCCGCGGGCTTAGCCACCCTGGGCCTCCGGATTCATCTCCTGCGCCATTTTCTTGACCGTCTTGATATCCATTTTTCCCGTGCCGAGCACCGGTATTTCCGCGATGGCGTGGAACGAACTGGCGCGGGGCGCCCAGAGATTTGGTATGTCCGACTGGGGAATTGCCTTCAACAGGCGATCGAGTTCGTCCTCGGCCAGGGTGTGGAAGACGACGAGCCGCTCCCCTTTCTGGGGGTCTGGAACGCTGGTCACGGCCATGCGCTGCTCGGTGAGATCGAGGAGGCCGTGCAGGGTCTCCTCCACTTTCGTGTGCGGCACCATTTCCCCCCCGATCTTGCTGAAACGGGCGAGGCGATCCGTGATCGTGATGAATCCGTCTTCGTCCAGGTGGGCGATGTCCCCGGTGGTGTACCAGCCATCCTTGAGGACGCTCGCCGTCTTCTCCGGTTTGCCCAGGTAGCCCTGCATGATGTTGGGCCCGCGCACGAGCAGCAGGCCGTCCTGGCCGGGAGGCAACTCCGCGCCCGTGTCGCTGTCGACGATTTTGATCTCCTGGCCGGGGATGGGGCGGCCAATGCTGCCGTGATGCGTGCCGGGGCTGTAGAAACCGGGCGAGATACAGTCGGGGATGTTGGCGGCGACGGCGGGGGCGCACTCGGTGGTCCCGTAGCCCTCGAGTGGCTCGATTCCGAAGCGTTCCTTGAAGGCCAGGCGCACCCGCGGGGCGAGTTTTTCCGCGCCGCAAACCACGAATTCGAGACTTGCCAGTTGATCGGGCTCGCATCGCCGGATGAAGCCCTGGAGAAGGGTCGAGGTGCCGATCATGATGGTGCCGCGATACTGTTCGATCAATTTGCCGATGATTTTTGGCTCCAGCGGATTGGCGTGGTAGGCGCCGCGCAGCCCGTGAATGAGGGGCAGCCAGAGCGTGGCCATGTAGCCGAAGGAGTGGAAAAACGGCAGGAAACCGACGAGGCAGCTATCGCGGTGATTTGGAAATACCTCAAATGCCGCGTCGATGTTGGTCATGATATTGCGGTGCGTGAGCATGACGCCCTTGGGGTCGCCTTCGCTGCCGCTGGAGAAGATGATAGTCGCGAGGTCGTCCGGCATGCGCCTGGGGGCTCCCAGGAGCTTGTCGAGGACCGGAATCGGGCAGAGGAGGGCGAGTAGTATGGCGATCAGGCGGTCCTTGCCGGTAACGGTCTCCTTGATATCCTCCAGGAAGACGGCTTCCCCGGGCACTTCGAGCGGGAGGCGTTCGAGGAGCTTGCGCGAGGTCAGGACCTGGGAGATATTGCACTGGGAAGCGCAGGACGCGATCATTTCGTTGTTGGCGGTGTAGTTCAGGTTGACCGGGATCCGGCCAAGCAGGGAGAGGGCGGTGTTGGCGAGTACGCCCCCGACGGAAGGCGGAAGCAGCACGCCCACGATTTCGCGGCCGTCCAGGCGCGCGCGTAGTTTGCGCGCGAACACGATGCAGCCGACGAGCGCCTTGAAGTAGTTGAGCTGGCCGGAGAGCACGTCCGCCACGGCCACTTTACGGAGGTTGCGCCGGGCCATCTTGACGAAGCCGTGGTGCAGATTCTGGAAACGGAGCGGGCGCGCGGTATGCACGGCATTCCCGAGCGCCTGGAGGGATTTCCGCAGGGTTTCGGAGCCGCAATCCGCGGGGAGCGGCGCGCCGAAACGGATATCCACCGGATAGGGGATGCGCTTGGGCAGACGCCATTGAAAGCGGTCGTCCTCAAAGATGTACAGGGACTGCCAGGTGCGCGACGCGTAGAAGGGAATGGCGGTTACGTCGAGCCCTTCGAGGAGCGCGGCGTATCCGTCCGCCCAGGGGAACAGCGCGCCATCCGGTTCCGCCCTGCGCTCGTTGTTGACGCAGACGGCTCCCCCCGTCGCCAGCACGTCGCGCACGGCCTGGGCGACGGCGGCCTGGTCGGCTTCGGTGGGGCCGCATTTCACGGGGATAATGCGCATCATGCGCGCCAGGCGCCCGATCAGGGGCCGCTGGTAAACGTCCTCGCGCATTACAAAGTGAATGTCGCGGTCTGTTGCGGCGAAGAAGGCGAGGCAGTCGATGAAGCTGATATGGGTTCCGGTGAAGAGGACCGCGCCGGTATCCGGGAGGTGCTCGCGACCCGCGACGCGCACGCGGAAGGCGGTATTGGCGAGGAACCAGAGGCCCGCGCGCAGGCACAGGTGGGGCAGGCGGAAAACGATGTAGACACCGATGGCCAGCGACAGGACTCCGGTGACGAGGAAAACCTGGTAGGTTGACAGGCCCGCCAGGCCGAGCAGCATGAACAGGATGCCGGAGAACGCCATGCCGACGAAGGTGAGCATGTTGGTGGTGGCGATGACGCCCCCCACCGCGCCCCTGGGCGCGCGGTGCTGAATGGCCGCGGCGAGCGGCACATCAAAAATTCCGGCGAAGAAGCCGAGCCCGAAGCTGCTGATTGCGATGTAGTAGAAGTATGGGCCGAGCTGCGCATGGGCGCGGGCTCCGGCCGCCGCGCTGGCCGCGAGCGCCTCGCTGTCGAGGACCTGCGGGATGGCCAGGAGCACCGCGAAGATGGCCATGCCGAGCGCGCCGATCGGCACGAGGCCCATCTCGATTTTTCCGCGGGAGAGGAATCCGGCGGCGAGGGCGCCAAAGCCGATGCCGAGGCCCACCGCGGCGAGCAGCGCCGACTGCGCGTTCTCTGCGAGTTGCAGGGTGTCGCCGCCGAATTTGATCAGGTTTTGCTGTACGAGGGATCCGGCGAACCAGAAGTAGACATATCCGATGACCACATTGAGAAGGATCCGGTCCGACCAGATCGCGCGGAAATAGCGCCCCATGCCGGCCCAGGGCATGAGCGGGTTCAAGGGGAGGCGCGCCGCGGGGTTGGCCGGTTCCGGGCGGGTAATGAAGAAGGAGGTGACGAGCCCGAGAATGGAAAGGGCGACGAGGAACATCGAGACGATGTAGAGGTCGTCTTTAAAGGCGCTGAAGAGTTCGCCGGCCGCCCATACGCCGAGGATCACGGCGACGATGGTCCCCATTTGAATGATGCCGTTCGCCCAGGAGAGGCGTTGCTCGGGAACGATCTCGGGCATGATGCCGTATTTCGCCGGGCCGAACATGGCGCTCTGTGTGGCCATGAGGAAGAGGATGCCCCAGATAATGAAGGGATTGCCCATCATGAAGGCGATACCGCCGGCGATCATGATGCCCACTTCGATGAACTTGGTCCAGGTGGAAACGCGGCCCTTGCTGTACCGATCCGCGAGCGCCCCGAAGAGGCTGGGGAAGATAATGAAGGGCAGGGAGAACAGGAAACGGGAGACGCCCGAAACGTAGTCATAGCGCGAGAGGGTCAGGTCCCAGCCCAGGATGGAGAACATGAGTTCGCCGCCGGCGGCGCCGCCCGACATGATGGCCAGCAGGCTGAAAACAATGACCCACTGGTAGACGTTGTCGTTGAAGGCGCCTTGAAACTGGGTGACCACGAGGGCCCAGAAACCCCGGGGATGGTAGGGGCGCTCCGCGCCGGTTGGCTGTTGCGTGTCGGTCATTTCAAAACGTCCTCCAACCCATTGCCTGTTTCTCGGTCCATGCCTGGCGGGGGGAGGCGGCTAGGCCTCGCGCGCGCAGCGCGCCCGCACCTTTTCCAGATTGCGGATCATCGCGCGGCAACCCGCTTCGTCCACGCCCTCCATCACCGCCTGAATGCTGCTCCGGTAAAGCGGCTCCACCTCGTCAATCAATGCTCGCCCTTCGGGAGTCAGGTCCACATGGTAAATCCGGCGGTTGCCTTCGACCGCCTGGCGCTGAACCAGGCCCTTGCTTTCTAGCTTGTCCAGCACGGAGGTCACGCTTGCGCGCGTCACCACGAGGCGCTTTCCCAGGTCCGACTGGGTCCAGCGTTTTTCCTTATACTTGAGGGAGAATAGCACGTTGAACTGCGCCTCGGTCAGCCCGAAGTCCCGGAACAAGTCGGCTCCCTTGAGGGAAAGCAGCCCGGCGGTACGGATAATGCTGAGCACGGCTTCGTGCCGAATATCCTCCATGGGCCGTTCGAGTTGCAACTCTTTTTCGAGTGACATAATCTGCTCCTTCAAACGGAATGTATAGCGATTGTAAATCACATCATTGTTAGAAGTCAATCGGTATGTGGCGGCGACGAAACGTTAGTCCGGCTTATTTGGGAAGACGCCGGAAAGGCGTGCTACCATGGGCGCGATTGAAACATGGAGGATAGCACCGTGCAGGTTGTCGTGAGCGGATCGACGGGGCTCGTGGGACGGGCCCTCTGTGAGGAACTGTTGAAGTCGGGACACACGGTTCGCCCGCTGGTCCGCGATACGTCGTCGGCCCCGGCCGGGTCGATACCGTGGGATCCGGCGCGGGACCAGTTGGACGGCGCGGCGTTGGACGGCGTGGACGCGGTGGTGCATCTGGCGGGGGAACCCATCGCGGCGGGGCGTTGGAACGCGGCGCGGAAGGCCCGCATCCGGGATAGCCGGGTTGCGGGGACGCAGTTGCTCGCGGAGCGGCTGGCGGGGCTTTCGCAGCGCCCGGGGGTACTTGTTTCGGCTTCGGCGATCGGATTCTATGGCGATCAGGGCGATGCCGTGGTGACCGAAGATACGCCCGCGGGCCAGGGCTTTCTGGCGGAGGTTTGCCAGGGGTGGGAAGCGGCCGCCGCTCCCGCCGCCGACGCCGGGATCCGGGTTGTCCACCCGCGCATCGGCATGGTGCTTTCGGAGCGCGGCGGCGCGCTGTCCAAGATGCTCCCCCCCTTCCGGATGGGGATGGGCGGGCCGATTGGCCGGGGCGCCATGTGGATGAGCTGGATCCATCTGGAGGATTTGGTGCGGGCCTTGATTCACATGATAGAGACTCCAGAACTGGCCGGTCCCGTAAATGCGCTTGCGCCCAATCCGGTGACGAATCGCGACTTCACGCGCGCGCTCGGATCGGTGCTGCGGCGTCCGGCGGTTATTCCCGTGCCCGAGACCGCGCTGAAATTTGCGCTCGGGGAGATGGCGGAGGAATTGGTTCTTTCGAGCCTGCGCGCGGTTCCGAGCCGCCTGGAGGGGTCGGGGTTCGCATTTAAATTTCCGGAGGTCGAGGCGGCGCTGCGTGATCTGCTTTCGGGATCGGAGGCGAAGGCGTAACGAAACGTCTGGCGGGAATGCGAGGGGGCGCGGTTGCGGCGGCTTATTGGGCTTCGTATACTGATAGCAGGCGGTCGCTTGGCCGCTCGGCCTTAACATGGGGAAGACGCTCCGGGTGCTCAGTGTAAGCTTCAAGGAAATCATTCTTGTCGTGGCGATCATCGGCGCGCTGATTTGGATGCGCGCCTTTCGCACTTCCATGGAAACGCAGACGGAGCGTTTCTTTCTGAAGCTGAAGGGCCCGGACTATGGTCCGGGATTCGGCTGGCGTGGCATGCTTGCGGCGTTCGTGCTGGGGATTGCGTGTTGCACCATCCTGGCGTTGGTGGTCTACCGTATGTGGTCGTGGTACGCGGGCGGTTGACGCCCACGATCCGTCGGGTTGTCAGGATTTGGTCAGCGGGGCAGAAGTTTGTCATGCCTCTCCCCTTCTCCTAATCTCACTTCGTGATCGTAAGTCTCATTTTTTGAATTACTTACAGATTCGCCTGGCCCCGGTGGCTGTTTTGGCATTGCGCTTGCTTTTACCTCGGCAATGGGTATACGGAAGCAGCCCCCGGGGCCAGGCTAACATGTAACCATGTTGACGCTGCCACCAAGCCCGGGTTGCGGTACGCCATCCCGTAGATGGGTGTGCCGGTAACCAGCCCCGGGCGCTGTTTTCGCGACCCAGGTCAGGAAGAATCCGAGGCCGGCGCGAATATCGTTCGCCCGGCTTTCTCTTTCGGCGGCGTTGTAAAGAATTTACCAAGAAAACACTTGTCTTCCGCGTAAGAAGTGCTTATACTCTTTTTATCGTGGCGTATAGCGTCACGCGCAGGACACAAGCAATGCGGTTCCCGCCTGGCGGCGGCCCGCCCAACGAGGAGATTGTCGCGGATGCCGACCTATGCCTATACCGCACGCGCCAAGAACGGGACCAAGCAGACGGGCACCCTGACGGCGGCCACACGCCAGGCCGCGGCGCAAATGTTGCAGCAAAAGGGCCTTATCGCGGACAAGCTGACGGAGAAGAAGGGTGGCTTCGCCCTTGGCGGCGCGGGCGCGAAGCTGAACAAGCGCGTCAAGACGGCGGAATTGCTGGTATTCACGCGCCAGCTTTCCACGATTGTCAGCGCGGGCCTGCCGCTGATGCAGGGCCTGGATATTCTGGCGGATCAGACGGAAGACCCGAATTTCGGTGCGGTCATTGACGCGATCGCGCAGGATGTGGAATCGGGCGAGACATTTTCAGACGCGCTGCGGAAGTATCCGCGCGCGTTTCCGGATCTCTACGTGAGCATGGTGCGTTCGGGCGAGGCGAGCGGCGATCTGGACGGGGTGCTGTTGCAGCTGGCGGATTATCTGGAAGCCTCGGAGGAATTGAAGCGCCGCATCAAATCCGCGATGACGTATCCGGTGGTGGCGTTCAGCATGATTGTCCTGATCGCTTCGGGGTTGATTATCTTCGTGGTGCCCCAGTTCGCGACGATTTTCGAGCAGATGGGCGGCACGCTGCCGGCGCCGACGCGAATCCTTATCGCGATCAGTGACTTTTTGCGGACATGGTACGCCATCCCGACGATGGTCGCAGTGGCGCTGGCGATCCATTTCAGCCTGAAGGCCTACGCGCAAACGGAGACGGGGCGCTACAACCTGGACAAGGCGCGGCTTCGGGTGCCGGTGTTCGGGATGCTCTGGCGGAAGGTGGCGATCAGCCGCTTTACGCGCACGCTGAGCACGCTGACGCGCAGCGGCGTGGCGATTCTGCAGGCGCTGGAAATCACCGAGCGCACGGCGGGCAACGAGGTGTTTGCTCGGGCGGTGCGGGAGGCGGCGGACAGCGTCCGGAACGGCGATACGCTGGCGGATCCGCTTATGCGGAGTGAAGTGTTTCCGTCGATGGTGACCCGGATGATTGGCGTGGGCGAGAAGACGGGCGCGCTGGAAATCATGCTCCAGAAGATCTCGGATTTCTACGACGCCGAGGTCAAGGCGCTTGTGGACAGCCTCACGAGCCTTATCGAGCCGATTCTTATCGGCCTGATGGGCCTCGTGGTGGGCGGTATCGTGATTGCGTTGTTCATGCCGATCCTGATGCTGTCGCAGCTGGTCTCCTGACAGCCGTTCATGACGCGTTGCGTCACCCATTAAGGATGAAAACTGACGGCGGCTTCGCCGCCTGGCAGGCGGGGACGCCTGCGCTCCCAGCCTTTGCCGCTTCCCTGGGAGAGATGCTGTGATCTGGTTTGTATGAGGCGGTTGTGGTAATGCCAGGGCGCTTCTTTTCAGAGCAGTCAACTTTCGAAGGCCGGGCCGATGGGTCCGGCCTTCTTTTTTTGGGGCTGGTCGGCTATGGCGGGAGCCCCCTGACATGGGCGGCGGCGGCGCGCGGGATGCCGAGTCGTCATCGCGGGTCAGGCAAGGATGCCTAATCCGCCCGAGGCGGACTTCCTGGTACAGCCTTGCATGACGCGTTGCGTCACCCGTTAAGGATGAAATACTGCTCCTGACTGATGGCGCTCTTGTGGAGTCTTGCACGCTCAAGCCTTCGCGGCGGAGCCGCGGAGCTTGAACGTGGCACCCGCGGCTCCCTTTGAAAATTCAGAACATGCGGAGGGTGTCATGGCTGGAACCTTTACACGGTCCTGGTGGCTTCGCGAATTGATAGCCCGGGTTTTTGGGAGGGGGCTTGTTCGCTGGCGGATGCGCGGCCCAATCACGGGCGCAGCGAAACCGGCGGCGCGCGAGGCCGGGTCTAACGCCCAAACCGCAACTGAGGTCTCACCATGAAGTATATAGCTGTTCCCGCCGTGTGTCTGCTCGCCGCCCTGTCGGCGGTTGCGTCGGATCACCCCGCCGAGCCGGCTCCTCCGGCGCTTGAATCGGTAGAGAACTTCCGCCTGATCGCGCATGACGATCGCTCTTTTGAGCTTTTCCATACGGCCGACGCGCGCGCGGTGGTGCTGTATATCCATGGTGTTGGGTGCCCGATTGTCCGGCGAAGCGTTCCAGAATTGAACCGGATTCATGACGACTTTGCGCCGCAGGGGGTGCAGTTCTTCATGATCAATGCGAATTCCCAGGACAGCCGTGCGGATCTTGCCGGGGAGGTGCAGGAGTATGGCATCACGATGCCGGTGCTGAAGGATGAGACGCAGCGGATTGTGCATAGCCTGGGCAGCCGCCGCACGGCCGAGGTGATTGTGCTTGATCCGTCGTCGAAGTGGCAGATGATTTACCGGGGTCCGGTGGATGATCGGTTTGATTACGGGACCCAGAAGGAGACGGCGGAGAACCGCTACCTGGAGGCGGTGTTGCAGGCGCACCTGGCGGGCACTCCCCTTCCGGCGAAGGCCGCCGATACGAAGGGCTGCCTGATCAATTTTCTTGCGGAGGAGGAGCCTGTTTCCTACGCCGCGCAGGTGGCGCCGATTCTTCAGTCTAAATGCGTTTCTTGCCACAGGCCTGGCGGGGTGGGGCCGTTTTCGATGGACAGTTACCGGCGCGTCCGGGGGTGGTCGGACATGATACGCGAGACGCTCCGTACGCATCGGATGCCGCCGTGGCACGCGGATCCGCAGTACCAGTCGTTTCACAATTCGCTCGATCTGACGGTGGAGGAGCGCCGGACGCTGCTTGCCTGGGTCGAGCAGGGCGCGCGCCAGGATGGCGACCGCGATCCGCTTGCGGATGCGCCTCCGGCCTTGGATGCGAGCTGGACCCTCGGCACGCCGGACCTTGTTGTGCAGCTGCCCGAGCCGGAGACGCTGCCGGCGAGCGGGGTGTTTGACTATCGCTATATTTCGGTGCCGTCGGGGTTGACGGAGGACAGGTGGCTGCGGGCGGTGGAGGTCCTGCCGACGGCGGTGGAGGCGGTGCACCACGCGCTGGTGTTTATCCAATACCCGGCGCGGTACCGGCATCTGGAGCCGGACGCGCGGGGCGGGCTGGACGGATTCTTCGCGAGCTACCTTCCGGGCGGCAATATTCAGCCATTCCCGGAGGGGACGGCGCAATTTGTACCGGCGGGTTCGTCGTTCGTGTTCCAGATGCACTACAACTCGACGGGGAAGGAGGAGGTGGACCAGACGCGCATGGGGCTGTATTTCCATGATGGGCCGCCGCGTGAAGTGTTGCGTATCCGGGCGGCGGCGAAAACGGATTTCGAGATTCCCCCGCACGCGCGGGATTTTGCCACGGAGGCGACGTACCGTTTTCGGGAGGACGTCACCCTGCTGGGCCTGTCGCCGCACATGCACTACCGGGGCAGCCGCTTCCGGTTTGACGCGACATTTGCGGACGGGCGTCAGGAGACGCTTCTTTCGGTGCCGTGGTACCAGTTTGACTGGCAGCCGATGTACTACTTCAGCGAACCGATTGCGGTGAAGGAGGGCGCGCGAATCCATTGCACGGGCGCGTTCGATAATTCGGCGTTTAACCCGCGGAATCCGGATCCGACCCAGCGAGTTCGCTTTGGCGAGCAGTCCCACGAGGAGATGTTCATCGGGTACGTGACGTACAGCCACCCGTACCGCCCGGAGGATTTTGCGCCGCGCGAGGAGAATCCCGACAGCTGGCCGGGCTACGGCAAGCCGCTGACCGCGGAGTATCTAGCGGGGACCACATGGCGGGTCGGGCGGCGTTTCGAGCTGCGCTTCGAGCCCGCGGGCAAGCTGGTGGTAAACAATCAAATAGAAGGGGAATGGTCGCTGGAGGGGCAGAAGGTGCAACTGACGACGCCATTGCGGAGTTTCGCGCTCGACGTGGTGCTCGACGGGCTGTACGTGGAGGGGCGTCCGCTGACGCGGGTTACGGAGGAGAAAGCGGAGGGCGAGGTCTGAAAAAGGCTCATCCGGATTGAGCGTACGGGATTATTCACAGGCGATTCTCCGTGCCCGAATTATGCGGAACCGCCAATGTATGCCGGTTGGGGCCTCTGTTGGAGTAATCGTATCGACTGGTCTTCCGGCCCGAAGGGCCAGTGCAGCTACCAGCCCTGGGCAACGCCCAGGGAACACGGGGACACCATCTTCCCCGCCCTGAAAGGGCAGCCGCAGTGGTTAGGCAGTCCAGCGTTTCTGAAGTTCAACTGCGCTGCCCTTTCAGGGCGTATAAGAAACACACCGCTCAAACCCCGGGCGTTGCCCGGGGCTGAAAACTGCGTTGGCCCTTCGGGCCGAAAAAATCCATTGGCATCCAGCTCTGCTGCCAAATATACGGTCTGCACTACAGACAAGGTTCAGGGAATCTTGTATCCGCCTATGGCGACGCCCGGAAAAGTGGACCGAGCAGACTACTCCTATTTGCCGCCATATTTGCCGGTATACCTTCAAACCCGATGAGTCAAAAAAAACGCCTCCGGCTGGAGGCGTGATCGCATCCGGGGGAGCCGTTCCGGCGGGAACAACGGAATTGGTTCTCCCCCAAGCCCGCGCACTGTTCCCAATACGCCTGTATGGCTCTCTCCCATTGGATGCAACGGATTAACCGGGCCCGCCGCCTTGCGGGGGCGGGCTCCGGAGACCGGCGGAAGTATAGCATAGGCTGGGGCGGTTTCAAACTTGCGCCGGGGGCCGGGGAGGGTGGCGTCGCGGTTGTGGGTCGCCGTGGGGATAATCGCTCGTGCGGGGTGGTGTTGGCGGTGTGGGGTTGCTGGCGCTCCAGGGACACGAACGCGCCTTGGGCGCGATCGCGTGGCACGTTGTGTGGGCACCGCCGTAGATGGCGCGTAGCGTCAGGAAATGTCACTGCGGGGCGATGGGGTGAACCGGAAGTCTCTTTCGTATCGCGCGGCGCAAGCGACGAGCCGTGCCGGCAGGGATGCCAGCGCTCCATCGCGCTCACTTGCTTTGGACGGATGCGATGCTCGGTCCCGGGGTGGTGTGCATACTTCGTTTGTCGATCTTGAATGGCTGGCCACGGCGTGTCGATCAACGTCCGATGAGGGCGGCGAGGAGGGCGAGGCAGGCGCGGGCGTCGACGGGTTTCTGGAGGAGGCCTTCGGCGAGGGCGCGCAGTTCGTCGTCTGTGAGGACCTGCGTGCCCAGGGCGGCGCGGTGGCGCATGCTGGCGCGAAAGGCCCAGAATAGTTCACCGGCGTAGTGGGGCTGGCAGATTTCCTTCTTGGGCTTGCCGCGGCCGGCCTGTTCCAGCGCCTTTTGCATGCGTTCTTTGATGCTCCCCTTGAGGCCGTCGTTCTTGAATCCGCCTTCGTTGACGAGATTGACGGTGGCGGGATCCTGAAGGCGCGGCAGGAGCCAGCGCTCCAGCTCCTGCTCGAGGACGCCGCCGAGGATGAAGTCTTCCGGGGGCGCCTGGGCGCCGCTCTTCAGGAGGCGCAGGTACTTTCGGGACTCTTCCCCGAAGACTTCCCAGCCGGGGATCCAGGCGTCGAGGGCCTGGCCGACGGTGTCGGCGAGGGTGAAGGTCGCGGTGCAGGTCTCCCCCGCTTCCTCGACGAGCACGGCGCCGCCGTGGAAGGCGATGGCGCGGGAGAAGACGGCGGCGCTGGGCGAGGAGCCGATGGCGCCGGTCTTTGCGCCGATAGCGATCATCCCCGTGGCCTCGCGGGTGGCGGGGTCGTATTCCAGGAGCAGATCGAGCGCGCCGCCTTCGGGGAGGGCGTCGGTGGCCCAGCGGAAGAGGCTTGCGAAAGCGCGGCGCATCCGGTCGCGGTTGAGGGGCAACTGGGGAAAAGAATCGCTGAAGGCGACCGCGCAGGTCACGCTGGATTCAACCAGGCGCGGCTCCGCCGCTTCGCGGCACTCGGCGAAGAGACGATCAAGGTCGACCATGTCACGGGGTCCGGTCTCCTCCAGGAGGGCGAGGGCTTCGGCGGCGCCGGCGAGATCCGGCGCGCGCCCGAGGCAGGCCGCGACCTGTCCGGCGATTTCGAGGGGCTCGGGGGGCATGCGCATGCCGTGGAGCCGGAATTCAACACCGTTTTCCGTGCGATCGATGCGCCCGCCGGAGGTGGCGAGGGTCCAGCAGTCACTGATGACGTCGAGGGACATGGAAAAGACCCCGTGGACCGGAAATCGATCGGGTATGCGGCCGGCACCGCTGAATCCGATGCCCATGCGCGGGATCATGAGGCTGTTTTCTTCCTGCTCGAAGATTTCGACCATCAGCGTGGTTCCGGGGGCGCGCTCGATGCCCTTGACGAGGGCTCCGACGCATGCGGACATGCGGGCGGTGTCGCCGACGAGCTCTTCGCGGACGTGATCGACGTTCACATCGAAGCTGGAAGGCGGGAAATGGACGACGAAGTTCTGGAAAATGTTGTCGGGGCGATAGAGGTCGAGGTCGGGATCGGTGAAGAGGGTGGCGAAATCGCGCGCGGCGTGGAGGTTGGCGGGGTTGTTGTGTTCGACGGCGTCCGCGAGGATGGGTTCGAGGGCTTCGATGAACGCGGATCGGGAAAAGGCGGGGATGGCCATGGGTACTGCTCCTTCTCGGGGGAAGTTTACGGGAGGCGGGGCGCGCCTTCAAGATCTGGGTGGTGCGGCGAGGGACTGCAGGGACTACAGGGACGGCAGGGACTTCAGGGACGGCAGGGACTTCAGGGACGGCAGGGACCTGAAGGACCTGAAGGGACCGGCAGGGAAAGCGTGGTCGGCGAGTGGCGTTGCGTGGTGGGGGGTATTGGGGCGTGCGGCTCTGATTGATACGTTGCGCCGGTTTTATCTATACTTCCGGGACCCGTGCGGGCGGCGTTTTTGTGTATTTTGAGGCCGCCCCCCACCCCGCTGGCGCCGATGTCGTTGCGGGTGAATTCTCCCTTGCGCGCGGCCGAAAGGACTTCCGTAACCGATGCAGATAGAACCCGGCGTTGTTCTGATGAAGTACTTCTGCCTCCTGTTTTCGCTGTGCGTGCACGAGGCGGCGCACGCGGCGACGGCGAACTGGTGTGGCGATCCGTCGGCGCGGCTGCTGGGGCGCATGTCGATCGATCCGCGCAAGCACATCGATCCGCTGGGGACGGTGGTGTTGCCGCTGCTGATGATGATGACCAATGTGCCGTACCTGTTCGGGTGGGCGAAGCCGGTGCCATTTAACCCGCGCAACCTGAACAACATGCGGCGGGATCCGGTGCTTATTGCGCTGGCGGGTCCGCTTTCCAACATTGCAATAGCGCTGACTTGCGCGGTGTTGCTCCGGATCTTTTTCATGCTGGAGCTCGGCGGGGTCACGATACCCGCGGCGGAGGCAATCCTGGCGCTGCTGTACGGGATGATCGTGATCAACCTGGTGCTGGCGCTGTTCAACATCATCCCCCTGCCGCCGCTGGACGGGCATCACGTGCTGTATTACTTCCTGGGGGCGCGGGGCAAGGAGATGATGGAGCGGATCGGGCCTTTCGGGATTATTATCGCGATCCTGTTTGTCGCCGGGCCGTGGCTTCGGACGGCGATGCCGATCGCGGAGCGCGCGGTGTTCTTCATCATCACGTACGGGCTCGATTTCCAGCAGGTCGCCTGATCGCGTTTCCCATCCTCGCGCCCCGTTTGCTATAATCGGGGCTTCCCAACCATTGCGCGCCGGGGGCGTTTTGCCGCCTTCCCACCGCGGGCCGCCGGGCGAATCCGGTGGGCGCGGGTGCGCATTTTTTCGATCATAGCGCGCATGCGGCCGAGCATTGCAGGAGCCATTCCATGGAGTTGCCGAAGAAATACCAGCCCGAGGAATCCGAAACCCGCTGGCTGAACGCCTGGGCGGAACAGGGCGTCTACCGGTGGGACCCGGCGCGGTCGCGCGAGGAGACCTTTGTGGTGGACACGCCGCCGCCGACGGTGAGCGGGTCGCTGCATGTGGGGCACCTCTTCAGCTATTCGCACCAGGACTTCATCGTGCGGTTTCAGCGGATGATGGGGAAGAACATCTTCTTCCCGATCGGTTGGGACGACAACGGGCTCCCGACGGAGCGGCGGGTGCAGAATCTGCTGAACGTGAAGTGCGAGGCGCACCTCCCCTACGACCCGGATTTCAAGGCGGCGCGCGGGAAGAAAGGCGACCCGACGCCGATCAGCCGGAAGAATTTCGTGGAGCTGTGCGACGAGGTCATCGTCGACGACGAGAAGGCGTTCAAACAGCTCTGGACGCGGCTGGGGATGAGCTACGACTGGGAGCAGGAGTACGCGACGATCAACGAGCACTCGCGGCGCATCTCGCAGCTGAGTTTCCTGGATCTGCTGGAAAAGGGCGAGATCTACCAGGACGAAAAGCCCGTGATGTGGGACGTGGACTTTCAGACCGCGATCGCGCAGGCGGAACTGGAAGACAAGGAGCGCCCGAGCGCCTACAATTTCCTGCGCTTCGGCGTGGAGGGCAGCGAGGCGAAGCTGGTGATTGCGACGACGCGACCGGAGCTGCTGCCCGCGTGCGTGGCGGTGCTGGTGCACCCGGACGACGCGCGCTACCGGGAGTTCGTGGGCAAGAACGCGATTACGCCGCTTTTCGAGGTTCCCGTGCCGATTATGGCGGACCCGAAGGCCGACCCGGAAAAGGGCACGGGGGTGGTGATGGTGTGCACCTTCGGGGACCAGACGGACGTGGAGTGGTGGCAGGCGTACAAGCTGCCGCTGCGCCAGATCATCGGGCGCGACGGCCACCTGCTGCCGGTGCTGTTTGTGAAGGCGGGCGAGGAGACTTCGGAGAAGGCCACGCACCTGGAGAAACTCGAGGACGGGCGCGAGGTGGTGGTGAGCATGGGCGCGGCGCGGACGGTTCCGAGTCTGAACCCGGACGCGGCCAATTCGGTATACGGCCAGATGAAGGGGAAGTACACGAAACAGGCGCAGAAGATCATTCTGGAGATTGCCGAGGGCCGCGAGGGCGTTATTGATCGTCCGGCGGAGGCGATCACGCACGCGGTGAAGTTTTTTGAGAAGGGCGATCGTCCGCTGGAGCTGGTGCCGACGCGCCAGTGGTACACGCGGATCATGGACAAGAAGGACGCGCTCGTCGCGCAGGGCCAGAAGATCCAGTGGCACCCGGAGTACATGGTGAAGCGGTACACCCACTGGGTGGAGGGGCTCAACCAGGACTGGTGCCTGAGCCGCCAGCGCTTTTTCGGGGTGCCGATTCCGGTGTGGTACCGCATTGACGAGCATGGCGAGGTGCGCTACGAGCAGCGGATCCTCCCCCCCGCCGGCGCGTTACCGATCGACCCGCTTTCCGATGTGCCCGCCGGGTTCGCCGCCGAGCAGCGCGATCAGCCCGGCGGCTTCACCGGTGAGCCGGACGTGCTGGACACGTGGGCGACGAGCTCGCTTTCGCCGCAGATCGCGTCGAAATGGGTGCTGGACGGGGAGCGCCACGCGAAGCTGTTCCCGATGGACATGCGGCCGCAGGCGCACGACATCATCCGGACCTGGGCGTTTTACACGATCGTGAAGGCGTATCTGCACGAGGGCGAAGTGCCCTGGCGGAATGTGGTGCTGAGCGGCTGGATTCTCGACCCGGACCGCAAGAAGATGTCCAAGAGCCAGGGCAATGTGGTGACGCCGGAGCCGCTTATCGACGAGTTCGGCGCGGACGCGGTGCGCTATTGGGCGGCCCGCGCGCGGCTGGGCGTGGACACGGCGTACGACGAGCAGGTGTTCAAGGTGGGCAAGAAGCTGGTCACGAAGGTTTTCAATGCGAGCAAGTTCGCCATCGGCCGCTTTGCCGATGTGCCGGCGGCGGAGATGACGCCCGACAAAATCACCACGGAGCTCGACCGCGCGGTTATCGCGGAGTTACGCCCGGTGATCGAGAAGGCGACCCGAGCGTTCCAGCAGTTCGACTACGCGCAGGCGCTGAGCCTGGTAGAGGACTATTTCTGGCGCGTGTTCTGCGACAACTACCTGGAGCTGGCGAAGCAGCGCACCTACGACGAGGGCCTGACGCCGGGGCGGCTCTCCGCGTGCACGACGCTGCGGCTGGTTCACCGCGCGCTCATCCGGCTGCTGGCGCCGTTTACGCCGTACATCACGGAAGAGGTCTGGAGCTGGGCCTACGCGGGCGACGCGGGCATGGCGAATACGGTTCACCGGAGCCCCTGGCCGTCGCTGGCGGAGTTCGAGGGCGTTCCCGCGCCGGCGCACGCGGACACCTACAACGTGACGATTGCGGCGGCCGACGCCGTGCGCAAGGCGAAGGCCGACGCCAACGTGAGCATGGCGGCGCCGGTGCGGCATGTGGCGTTTACCGTGGTGGAGAAGGCGCAGCCGGGCCTGGAGGCGACGTTGGAGGATATCCAGCGGATGCTGAAGATCGAGGCGGCGACGGTGCGCGTGGGCGCGGTGGAGAATGCGCTGGCGAGCGCGGAGACGAGGATGGCGCCGCCCGCCGAGGCGTAGGGGGTAAGGCATCCTTGCCTAACACAAATTAAGCCCGGCCTCGCATCGGTTCCTTCAACCTCGTTGCGAGGCCATTTTTTTAGGCAATCAAGTGTGGTGCGTTGGATGGCAATCGAAAGAGTGGAGGAAGAGGCATGTCAAGTGCGATATATGGTGCCTTCTTGTATATTTGGCCTGTCTGCAGTATACTATTTTATGAGTGTCCATGACACTTGCGGTGGACGTCGGTTGAGTTCGATCAGTGCTGCGTGAATACGGATGTAACGTCGTTGACAATGATCTCATCGGTGAAAAGCATAGACCATGTGGCGTTCTTTTCTTTAACGGACAACTCAAAGATGGAACCAGTAGCTCAAGGAAACGCGCAGAAGGGATGGAAGGTCGAATGTCACAGGATGATTCACTTCAAATTGTTCTCCAGACTGAAAAATCTGACGGTAGTTTCAAATGTGAGGGCTTCTCAGGCATCCCGGTGATTCATCCATGCTATATAGTCTTGGCAACTGATGGAACACCTCGGGCGCTGCGGAACGCTCTGAAACTGCGAGATTTCATCTGGGAGGAGCTTCAATATCTGGATCCGAGCGTTTCTTCGCCTTATGTCCCGTGCGGTGGCGCAATTCCCAATCCAGAAAAATGCCACGCGCACGCCACCGACCGTTGCAAAAAACTGCTCGTTCTAATCGGTGATGGTAGTGCAACTCTGCCCTCGGCTAGCCGCTTTGACCACTGGATGAGGAGAGACGATTCCTATGTAGCGCTTCCGGTTGTTCCCAAAGCAGTAATAGGCCGCATTTCCAAATACTTGCGACCTAGTTTTTCTGCTAGCAATGCGGTTTACTATGTCCACGATATAAGGGAGGTTGTACCGGCGGTGCTTTCTTCGGTCGGCTTAACGACCGATGAGAATCGTATCTTTATAAGTTATCGACGTGACGATACCCTAGACCTTGCGGATCAACTCTTTGATGCCCTTTCGCATGAAGGCTTCGAGGTGTTCCTGGACCGCTTTCGTGTTCCGCCCGCACTAAATTTTCAGCGCCGTCTGACCACAGAATTGGCAGACAAGGGCATGGTGCTCGTTCTCGAGTCTCGAACGTTTGATCAGTCAGAGTGGACGCGCTACGAAATAGAATTCGCCGTGAAACATCGTCTCGGGTTATACGCGATCCAGATGCCCGATGGAAAGGATCAAGCAGGTATCGAAAACGGCTCCCGACTGCGCCTGGGTACAACTCAACTGGAACCCTGCGGGAAAGTTCTCGACCCGAATTCGCTCAAGGATATCGTCGGCATAATCAAAGTCGAGCACGGCCGCAAACTGGTCTGGAGACGGCGACTTATGAGAGAATCGATGTGTCAAGCACTCGCCCTTGAAGGTATGACAACCTATCGTATAGGCCCTACGGGCGTGATTCACGTCACGGGCGGCGGGAGTGCGAAGAGAGACTATTCGATTAGTTTAACGCCGCGGCCACCAGTGTTACGCGATTTTCATGATACATATCTGCAAGCCAATTCTTTGACTTCATCTTGCGGATTGGTTGTGGGGCCGCTTGCTTCTCAAGAACCCTCGAATCAGGAGAGGGTGTACTGGCTGGGCGATGTAAGTGGTGTTCGATGTTTTGACGAGGGGAAGATGGCGGAGCTGGCAAGAGCGCTGAAGGGAGGCGCACTGTGAACGATCACGGTATTGGTGATACACGGCGACTTGGCGGGAAAACGGTGTTTCTTTCCGCCAGTGTCCCAAGGTCTGAGCGAAGTAATCAGTTTCAGACGATTCAAGACGCGCAGATACAAATAGAAGAAGCGGTGGTCAGTCTCACTCGTGCTGTGCTGGCAGAAGACGGCCGCCTCGTATTCGGCGGCCATCCCTCGATATCTCCTCTGGTGGGGCTAGTTGCGGCTGAATATGCCTTGTCACGATCTCCCGAAGGCGACGAACATTCAGCTCATGTTCGACACAACGATGGAGAGCGAACTGAGTTGATCCAAATCTTTCAGTCGGAGGCATTCCGCGGCTATCTCCCGGATGAGTCTTGGCAGCTTTTCCGTCGAGGCTTTGCCGGAGTGCAGTGGATACCGGCTGTAGCAAATGAGCGCTTCAACCCGGAGCTTCGCAGCGAACCTCAATGTACGCTGTCGCTGACGAGAATGCGTCGTGAAATGCTTGAGCGGACGAGTCCAATCGCCATGATTTGCATCGGTGGTATGGAGGGGGTAGAAGAAGAAGCAAAGCTATTCAGGGAAGTCTGTTCCAACAGTCGGATTTACGCTTTCGAGACAACCGGTGGCGCTGCGAGAAACTTGGTCAACAAGACGAAGAGCGTCCGTTCGTTCGACAAAGAGTTGATGGATCGACTTCATGATAATTTCTCTCTGCCGACTGACGTCGAAGGTGAACGGATTGAGAACTTGGTGCAACGTGAGGATAGCAAACACGACATTCGTGTCGTTCCTTATCCCCTCATCTGTCAGGCGCTCGTTCGCGAGATAGCTAGCGAAGATGAGGGCTTCCACATTCACGTAAGCGCCAGTGATTAGCCTGTGAAGATCGTTGACAACCCATTTGGCGCTTCCCTTAGTTGTCTCTTCAGAATTCCAAAATTCGGTACATTTCTTAAAGGATTCCCTTCTCGGCAGCCTCTTGGAATTCAGCGTGCGTCGTGGGAATTCCCTCGCTCTTGCAAAAATCGGCCCATTCATCGTGTTTTTGCCACAACTCGTCTAGCTCCGGCTTGCATACGGTTTCAATGTGGTCGTCAAGCCACCGCATGAACTCATCAACATTCGCAGTGTATTTTGTAACGATCACCTCCAGGAGGATTCCGTTATTCTGCTGCAAAATGAAGTCTCGTGACGCTTTGTTCCAATTTTTCCATTCGAGAAGTGACTTATTTGGAAGTTCGATGCCGGCACCGGCGCTCTCAGTGGATGCATAGCGTATCACGTGCGCAACAGGAGGGTTGGAATGATGCAGAAAATAGTTGCGAAGGTCTTGGAGAAAGCAGTGTAGTGGGCTTTGCTTGAAACGAAGATCTATTTCATTTTGGTAGGTCTTCAGTGCATCCGCAGGCAATATTTCTCTCGCCACACGGCGGGTGTGTTCAACTAGTGACATCACTGATGCGCAATAGTTGTGGAGCAGGCGAATAATCTCGATAAAGTCCACTTGGAGTTTATCACGATTTAATACTCCGTGAAATCGCGGGTCGAATCTGGAGTGTTTTTGCAGGAGCCTTTCGAGTTCGACGAAGTTTACTCTGAAAGTGCTGAACGAGACCTGAATCGTTTGCTTGAGTGTATAGATTTGGAAGCCTCTGCTTGCACGGTATGCATCCACCAGTTCCAGGTACTTCTTTCCCTGCATTTTTTATGATTCTCCGAGCTGTTGACTTTTTGGCGCTACTCATCGCTCGTCGCGCAATATGGGCAGAATTAGAGCGTCCCACTACTTCGACCAGCCCGAGTACCTACAGCGTCGAACATCCCTTTTTAAATGTGTCGATCTACTGATTTCGTACACAGGCCACAGGCCCAGGTCTCGGTAGAAATCGTCGGTTGCCTCAAACTACATTCCGCCGCCCTGATTGAGCTCATCCATTGCGGCCAGTGTATCTGCGTTGAGGACGGCTGAGCTTACCCCCATCCTTCGACAGGTACCGGGTTAAATTAAGATGTCCTAGTACGGTGGCAGATACGGTCTACCTCCGGACATCGTAGCAGTCCCCCCGGGGTTGGGGCAATGCCCCCCGAGGGGAACGCTTATTTGGGCCGCGGAGCGGAGGCCGTTTCCGCCGAAGGCGGAATGCCCGAAGGGCAAGGCCGGAGCGGAGCGGCCCAAATAAGCGCGCGATTTCTCCATGGGGTCAGCCATTGTGGTAGACATAGGCCGGCGTCCGCTTGCCCAGCCCGGCGTGAGGCCGTTCGTGGTTGTAGAATTGAAAGTACGCCGACAGGCCATCGTGCAGCGCGCGGCCGTCGGCATATTCGCGTAGATAGATGTCCTCGTACTTTACGCTTCGCCAGAGCCGCTCGATGAACACATTGTCCAGCGCCCGGCCGCGCCCGTCCATGCTGATGCGCACATCCCGCTCCAGCAGCGCGCTGGTGAATTCCGCGCTCGTGAACTGGCTGCCCTGGTCCGTGTTGAAGATGGCCGGACAGGCGCCCTCCAGGGCCCGCTCCAGCGCGTGCGTGCAGAAGCTGGCCTCCAGTGTGTTGGAGAGTTCCCACGTCAGCACGTAGCGGCTGAACCAGTCCATGACCGCCACGAGGTACATGAAGCCTCTGTACATCGGAATGTACGTGATGTCGGCGCACCACACCGCGTCTGGCACGGATATGACGAGATTCCGCAGACGGGCAAGCCCTGGTGGGCTTGACCGTCGCACGCCTGTGGTGGTTGGGGCTACCCGGGCCGGGACATACCCCCGCGTTTGGGGTGGATGCGGTGGGGAGACGGGATGGGTTTGGACGGGTGGTGGTTTGGGTTGTGGATGGTGTTGTGCGGCGGTACGTCCCTTGCACGGGCAAGCCCTGTCGGGCTTGACCGTGGCACGCCGGGGGTCTTGGGCTGTGGAACGTGGCGCACCTGGGGTCTTGGGGTGGGGAACGTGGCGCATCTTGGTGACCCGAGCCGGGACATACCCCCGCGTTGGGGGTGATTGGGTGGGGAAACGGGCTGGTTTTGGACGGATGCTGGTTGGGGTGGCGGATGGTGTTGTGCGGCGGTACGTCCCTTGCATGGGCTTGAGCTTGGCACGCCTGGATCATTCTGAGGGTTGGTGTGTTGGGTGGTGGTTGGTTTAGTTCTTGTGCGGTGGGTGGTTCGGGTCTATAATCGATTTGAGGGGCCGCGGGTTGTGGCCCCTGTCTGGTGGGAATTGAAGTACAAGGGGAATTCGCATGACGACACGACATTTTTCCGAATCGAACGCATTGAAACCTTCGCGGCGCGCATTTCTGGTGGCTTCGGGGGCGCTGGCGGCGGGGGCGACGCTGGCGGGGGCTCCGGCGGCGCGGGGATCGCTGGAGACGCTGGCGCTGAATGGGGGGCCGAAGGCGGTGACGCTTTCGAGCAGCGACGCGGCGCACTGGCCGCGGTATGACGCGGCGGATGAGCAGGCGGTGCTGGAGCTGATGCGGGCGCCGGGTTATGACCCGATTGACCGGCTGGAGGAGGACTGGCGGAGTTTTATCGGCGTGCCGCACGCGAAGGCGCATTGCAACGGGACGAGCGTGCTGGCGTCGATGTTTTTCGCGCTGAACCTGCCTCCGGGCAGCGAGATTATGGTGCCGAGCTACACGTTTTTTGCGACGATCGTGCCGATGCGGCTGTTCGGGCTGGTTCCGGTGTTTGTGGATATCAATCCGCGCACGTTGAATTTTGACCTGGAAGACGCGAAGAAGCGCCTCACGCCGCGGACGAAGGCGGTGCTGCCGGTGCACTGGATCGGGCTGCCGGCGGACATCGATCTTATCGGGGAATGGTGCGAGGAGAAGGGTCTGATCCTGCTGGAGGATGCGGCGCACGCGCATGGAGCGAAGCTGAAGGACAAGTACATGGGCGCGTGGGCGCGGATGGGGATTTTCAGCTACCAGATGTCGAAGCCGCTGCCGGCGATCGAGGGGGGTATCGGGACGTACCAGCTGCAGGAGGACTATGATCGGGCGACGGCGTTCGGGCATTACCAGGTTCCGGGGGTGCCGGCGGAGAGCGCGTATGCGCAGTATAACGGGACGGGGCTGGGCCTGAAGTTCCGGATGCACCCGATTGCGGCGGTGCTGGCGCGGACGCAGCTGAAGCATCTGGAGACGCGGAACGAGGCGGGGGTTCGGCAGGTGCGTTCGCTCAATGATCGGCTGTTGCAGTTGCCTGGGCTTTATGAGCAGACGAGCGGGCGGAAGGATGTGAAGCGCCTGCATTATTCGTGGAACATGCTGTTTATCGATGAGGGCGAGGCGGGGGTTTCGCGGGAGCGGGTGATTGCGGCGTTGCAGGCGGAGGGGGTGCAGGCGGATCCGCTTGCGTATCGCCTGCAACACGAGCAGCCGCTGTACCGGAAGGCGGAGTTCTGGGATCATCTCCCGGAGATTCCAGAGCTGCCGGGATCGAAACAGGCGAACGCGACGTCGGTGGCGCTGCCGTATTTCACGGAGGATGCGCCGGAATTGGTGGAGCAGTATGTAAAGGCGTTCGAGAAGGTGTGGGCGCACCGGAAGGAATTGGCCTGATCGCGGGGGGCGATCGGGAGAAGCGTGGGACCGCGGGCCGCCGGTGGCGGCCCGCGGTTGTGCGAAAGTCAGCTTTCCCGCTTCACGGGTGGTGGCCGCCGCCCCCGCCCGCCATACCCATGGTTCCGAAGTGCAGGACGAAGCCGGCTTCGTTCATGGGGAATTCATTGCTGAGGGCGTTCCCGGCCCATCGGATGAAGGCGACGTGCCCGTCCATATACAACACATTCGCGCCGCCGGGCACGTGGTTGAGATGTCTGGGATGCGGGGCGACGGTGTCGCTGGCGAGGACGATGTCTGACTGGGCCTGGGCGGAACCGGCGGGATTGTTAATATCGGTGATGAAGAATCGCTCGATACCCTCGCGCAGGCGAAATGCGGTGCTCACATTGCCGATGGCGCCATGGTGTCCGTGGAAGAAGAAGGCCCAATCCTTATCCACGTAGGCCGAGGCGGCATCGAAGCCGCCGTGCATGAATTCGTGTTCCAGTTCGCCGGCAAAAATACCGACGGCCTCGTTGAAGTGGGACATATTGTGGGCCAGGTCCGCGGCGTCGCACATGGACTGGCTCATCGCGAACCCGTTGTAGTAGTACGGGTGCGTGACGACCTCGCAGGGTTCCACGATGCCGTTGTTGGAGAGCGGGGAGGGCTGGTGCATCATGTGATTGGTATGGCCCTGGTCCCAGAGTTCCAGGGCGGTCGTGGCGGCGGCATTGCTCGGGCACACCAACACGTTGTAGTCCGACAAGTATTCCGGGAATACCCGCGCCGCGTCGAACATGGCGTTCCAGACCAACAAATCATCGTTGCAGCCGCGCACGCCCATTGCCGGGTAGCGCTCTCCGGGGCTCTCACCGGCGTACATTTTCAGTGCGAGGCCTATTTGCTTGAGGTTATTCTGGCAGCTTGCGCGGCGGGCGGCTTCTCGCGCGCGGGATAGCGCGGGCAGCAGTATGGCGGCGAGTATGCCGATTATGGCGATTACAACCAGCAGTTCAATCAGGGTAAATCCCTTTCTGGGCATCATGGTACTCCTTCAAACGGGGCATCGGCCCCGATATGCAGTGGTGGGGGGAGGGCGCGGCGGAATGCCGGCCCGGATGCGGCGCAAGCGCGGGCGAATGTGGAGCGCCCGCAATCGGCGCCCATGCAGGTATGAAGGGGTATCAGGCGGGCGGGGCGCGGTTGGGGGCCGCGCCGCGGGAGAACGCGCCGACAAACTGCTCCGCCACGGGTATGGCGCCGGCAAAATGGGCCGGGGCGGGAAGCGGGGCTGTGAAGAAGAGCGGCGGATCCGTCTTCGCTATAAGCAAGTTGCAGAATGCGCAGCGCGACTGCTCGGGCGTGACGGGATCGGGGGCAGGGGCGCTGGATCCATCGTCATCCGGCGGCATGTAGCAGCAGATACCGGCGGGCGCGGGGGTGCTCCCCCCGGTCGGGCCGCAATGCGCATCCATCGCCGCCTGCGTTGCACACAGGCCGGGAATCAGGGCCCGGCACGACGCAAGTATGTAGAAGAGCACCAGGAAGCCCGAAACGCCCCATGCCGCGCACGCGCCGCGGCGCACGCCGGACACGGTTCGGGATGTGTTGTAATCGAGACTCACGTCCTGATTCTCCTCAGGAGGGCCACTGCTGAAAGGCCCTTGCCACCTTCCAGGACTTTACGGCGTTTGCGTGTGGTTTTTCAAATGGAGGCCGAGTCTGTTGTTGACCGGATGGGGGTATCGCGAGTACAATTCGGGCATGCAGCACCCGCGATTTATACTTGCCCCACGCCCGGACGGGCTCTGGCTGGCTGGTTCCGCGCCGATTTGAGTTTCGGGCGCGCGCCTGCGCGCTGTCTGTGCTGATTCCCCTCTCCCCCACGCTATGCCCCCATTGGAGAATGCCCCATGTCATCCGCCCCTGGCGCCCTGGCCCATGAAGTCGCCCGCCGCCGCACCTTTGCGATTGTGTCGCACCCGGACGCGGGCAAGACGACAATAACGGAGAAATTCCTGCTGTATGGCGGCGCGGTGCACCTGGCGGGATCGGTGACGGCGCGGAAGAACCAGCGGCAATCGACGTCGGACTGGCTCGAACTGGAACGGAAACGCGGCATTTCGATCAGCTCGACGGTGCTGCAGTTTGATTACAACGGCTACCGGGTGAATCTGCTGGACACGCCGGGTCACCAGGATTTCTCGGAGGATACGTACCGGGTGCTGACGGCGGTGGACGCGGCGATTATGGTGATTGACGCGGGTAAGGGCATCGAGGCGCAGACCTTGAAGCTTTTCGAGGTGTGCCGTCACCGGGGGGTGCCCATTTTTACGTTTATCAACAAGATGGACCGCCCGGCGCGGGATCCCTTTGAGTTGCTGGACGAGCTGGAGCGGCAGTTGGGGATTGCGCCGTATCCGGTGAACTGGCCGCTGGGCAATGGGCCGGAGTTCCGGGGGGTGTGGGACCGGCAGACGAAGATGGCGCACATCTTTGAGCGGACAAGCGGCGGCGCGCACCGGGCTCCGGTGCAGACGGCGGGCCTGGACGATGAGTTTGTGCGCAAGCAGCTGAACCCGGCGCTTTACGAGGCGGTGCGCGAGGAGGTGGAGATGCTGGAGGGCGCGGGCGCGACGTTTGACCCGCGGGATGTGCTGGATGCGAAGACGACGCCGGTGTATTTTGGCAGCGCGCTGAACAATTTCGGGGTGCAGCTGTTGCTGGACGGGTTTTTAAAGTATTCCGCTCCCCCGGCGCCGCGGCGGAGCGCCACGAACGGGGCGATCACGCCGCAACACAAGGCGTTTTCGGGGTTTGTGTTCAAGATCCAGGCGAACATGGACCCGAACCACCGCGATCGCATAGCGTTTATCCGGGTGGTTTCGGGGAAGTTCGAGCGGAACATGAACGTAATCCACACGCGCACGGGGCGGAAGGTTCGGCTGGGCAACGCGAGCAAGATTTTCGGGCAGGACCGGGAGACGATTGAGGAAGCGTACGCCGGGGACGTGGTGGGGATTGTGGGCAACAATCTTTTCGCGATCGGGGACACGCTGGCGGAGGAGAATGGGGTAGCGTTTGACGAGATCCCGTTCTTTGCGCCGGAGTGCTTTACGTATATCGAGAATACGCAGCCGTCTCAGGCGAAGCGTTTCCGCACGGGGCTGGACCAGTTGTTGCAGGAGGGGGTGTATCAGCGCTACCGGATTCACGACGCGGCGCGGAATGTTCCGTTGATCGGCGCCGCGGGCCCGCTTCAGTTCGAGATTGTGCAGTATCGGCTGCAGGACGAGTATGGCGCGGAGACGCGTCTCCAGCATGCGCCGTGGACCCAGACGCGGTGGGTGCATCCGGAGGTGGATCTGGACAAGGTCCCGATTCCGCCGGGGGTGAAGCGGGCGTATGACGGGCACGAGCGGGCGGTGCTGTTGTTTGAGACGAACTGGGGGCTGAATTACTTCATGGAGAAGAATGCGGACGTGCCGTTGGCGAAACTGCCGTTTGACGCGTAGGGGGACGTTTGGGGGGATGCCTGGTCGGCGACGGGACAGCCGCGCCGGTTGGCAGTGTTGTGCGTTGGTTCGGCTCGCTTTGGGTCGTGTGCGGGCTGTTGGTACGTGGGGTGATGGGGCGCCGCAATTCCTGGGGACACATGACGCTTCGCGTCACCCGTTAAGGCTGAAATACTGACCCGGACTGTTGGCGATGTACTGGAGTCGCTCACGCTCAAGCCTTTGCGGCGGAGCCGCGGAGCTCGGTCGGCGACGGGACAGCCGCGCCGGTTGGCTGTGTCGTGCGTTGGTTGGGGTCGCTTTGGGTCGTGTGCGGGCTGTTGGTACGTGGGGTGATGGGGCGCCGCAGTCCCTGGGGACACATTTCCCTGGGGGTACAGGCACCCGCGAATTCAAGGTGGTTGGAACGCTTTCGCGGCGAAGGTTATTTTTTCGCGGGAGCCAGTCCCCCTTATCTCCATAGTGTCAGGGTAATGAGGGAAAGTCCGAGCAGGAAGAGGTCGCTGGCGCGCTGGCGGAGGTCCTTGATGCCGGTGGGGCCTTGTGGACAGGCGCAGCCGGGCGCGGGCGGATTGGCGGCGGCGCGAAGTTCTTCCTGGGAGAGCTGACCGTCGTTGTTGGTGTCGATCTGATTGAACATGGCCGCCGTCAGGTTGCTTGCCGCGGCCTGGGCCTCGCCGAAGTTCAACAGTCCGTTAGCATCGAAGTCGGCCGTTGCGAAATGGTCCAGCAGTTGCTGCGCGATTTCGGGCAGGGTCTCTCCTTCACCTTCACCCTCACCCTCTCCTTCACCTTCACCCTCTCCTTCACCTTCTCCTTCACCCTCTCCCTCACCTTCTCCCTCACCTTCTCCCTCACCCTCTCCTTCACCTTCTCCCTCTCCTTCACCTTCTCCCTCTCCTTCCGCTGCCTCCGTGACGGTGATGAAGGCCTCCTTGATTTCGGTGTAGACGCCGAGAATCCCGGTTACCACGATGCGGCTGGCGTATTCGCCGGGATTGTTGAAGGTAAAGGTGATGGGGCCTTCGGGGTTTTCCGCGTCAATGCTGCCGCTATTGTCGAAATCCCACAGGGCGCCAATCACGTCGCCGGTGGTGGCGTTCTGAAAGGTCACGGTCAGCGGTGCGGCGCCGGCGCGTGGTTCCGCGGTGAAGTCCGGTATCGGGATTACGTTTTCGCGGACAGCGGCCTGGAAATCGGCGAAGCCGGCCGCGCCATTGGAAGCGGTCACGGTCGCGCGGACGGTGACGGGGCCGATTGCGGCGGGTCCTTGCGCCCATATGCCGCCGTCGGTGAAGACGCCATCCCCCGCGACGAGGTCGGGGACTACGCCATTGTCGAAGATTGCGAAATCCGCCGTGGTGAGGCCCACGACGCCGCCCGGGTCCACGCCGTTCACCGGGCTGTAGATGTACGGGTAGATCCGGGTAATGTCGGATCCGGTCGCGGTGAAGAACCAGGTATCCACGATCTGCGCGGTCGCGCGCTCCTGGCGAATGAGGGTAATTCGGGGATCGCCCGTCAGGCCGGTGACCGCGGGGGCGCCATCGCCGAAATCCATGACGAGGAGGTCTCCGGGAGGGTAGTCCGCGCCATGGCGGATCCCGCCGACGAAGAGCACGCGCTGGCCGTCGGCGGAAATCGCGGATAGCGGGCTGCCCACCGTGAACCCGGCGAGGCTCAGCGGGACGACGCCCGAGCCGTCCGCGGCGGCCCACCGGATGGTTGGGTTGCTGCCGCCGCCGATGTCGAATTGATGCGAGGTGGCTGTCGCGTCGCCGCTCAAGTCTGGATTCGTGGGCCAGCGGCCCGCCCCGGGCACGCCGGGGTCGACCAGGATGGGGTTGTCGATGTCATCGAGCGGGGCCACAAGCAGGCCCTGGGGATCCGGCGCGGTCCCGGCCCAGCGGCAGAAGGCGACGGTCGATCCGTCGTCCGAAATGCTCGGACCGCGAAAGCTCATCCCGTTCAGGTTCGTCAGGACGGACGCGTCGCCCGCGGGGGTCCGGGGGTCTTTTAGCAGCAGGCTTGCGGGGTTGTTGGCCGAGGGGTAATTCCCGCCGACGGGGATGAGGGCGACGGTCGCGGCGTGGTCGATGGCGAGTACGCCACCGGCGGCGGTGACTTCGACGGCGGTTGGCGCGATGCCGGGGATCTCCTGTAGACGCGCGGCTTCCTGCATCGGGGTGTAGGCTCCCGAATCGATTTCAACGGCGTAGACCGTGAATCCCGAGGCGGGCGGTGCTTCGGGGTCGGAGGAGCCGCCGTAGGGGCCGAAGCGGTTAATGAACAGGGCCACCTCACCGTTTCCGGAGAGCGCGAAGTTCTGTCGGGCGGTGAAGAGATTGAGGTCCAGGAGGTTGGTCTCTCCGTAGGCGGTGTGAGAGATTTGGGAGAGGACATCTTCGGTCATACCCGACGCGCGATCATAGCGGCGGATTGTATCGGAAGGCCTCCCGTAGTCTTTCTCCCCGATGGCGTAGACGACGCGCGAACCGTCGTCGGAAATGCCGTATGTGGCGTACAGCAGCGGGATGTTGAATACCGGCCCGGAGAACAGTACGACTTCGCCGGTTCCGTCGGTGCGCATGAGGCGCAGGGTCTGGATCAATTCAGCGTTCTGCTGCGTCCGAAAGACGACCCACTCGCCGTCGCCCGACATGTGGAAATCGAGGATGCGGTAATCGTTGGCCACGACATCGCTGATTTGGGTGTAGTGTCCGCTTCGGAGCAGGGGCGCGGTCTCGGCGCTGTAGGCGGGGCCGCAGACGAGCGCCAGGAAGAGGAACGCCAGGAGGATCACGAGCAGGCGCACGAGCCAGGGCGCGAGATGCGGGTGTCGCAGGGAAATGGGGAGATGGAAATGGGGGTGGTGTTCGCGCGTGAAGAAGTGCGCGGCAGGACGGGGCGCCATGGCGATCTCCTCGACTGCGATACTTCGCAGCAGTCAGAAACGGATCCCAGACCCCATGGCGGCAGGCGAATCCCCAGCCCGCCCCAGGCTTCCCCGCGCCGCCTGGATCGGTGGTCGCGCGTATGGGCGCGCGACGTTGTCTACTAATATTATGGACCGAATTGGTGGAATTGTAAACGAGAAATTATGGGGGATTTGGGTTTTGTGTGGGGATTGTTCCGCTGAGCGGAACGGTATGCATTCCCACGGGGGACCGTGGGAACGAGTTCCGGGTGGCGAGGGAAGGGAGAAGGGTGAAGTGAGAAGGGTGAAGGGTGAAGGGTGAAGGGTGCTTCGAGTTTTGTCGGTTGTTTTGACGCGGAATGTCCGCGATCCTGGCGCGCCTTCGGCGCTTTGGACAGCCGGGACGGCTATCCTACCTTTGCGCCCTTCGGCGCGGTACACAGGCGGGACGCCTGTGCCACTTTCCTTTCGAGGTGGTCTTGTTGGAGTAGGGGAACTCTTGGGGGTGAGCTCAGGTTGCCGCGGAATGTCCGCGATCCTTTTTCTCGGGAATGTCTGAGAGCCTGGATTGCCGGGATGGGCAGGGTTATTCTTCGAGTTGTTCGATGAGTTCGGAGGCTTCGGCCTTGTTTTTGAGGCGGGCGATTTGGGCTCCGGTGGCGCCGAGTTTGTGGAGCAAATCAATTTGCATGGGGGTGGGGCGCAGGTGGAGGGCCTCAATGAGGGCGGAGGCGTCGGCCTGGCTGACGACCTGCTGGATACGGGCGGCGGAGGCTCCGAGCCGTTCGAGGTGCGCGATCTGTTTGGGGGTGGCGGGGGCCTGGGTCTGGTGGAAGCGGCGCAGCGCATCAATGCGATCAGACGCCGCGGCGCGATCCAGGCTCACGATTTCGGACTCTCTGGCGCCCAGCCGCCGGAGATACTCCTTCTGTGCCTCGGTTGCGGGGGCGCCGGCGGGCCCGCGGGCGGTATTCTCGACGCGGCTGGCCATCTGGGGGGCGGGATTGCTGCTGCTCCCGATGAGGGCGATCTTCTGGCCGCATTTGTTGCACTGGCCGCGCTGGCCGAGGTATTTGGGGGCTACGCGCAGCACCTGCCTGCAATTGGGGCATATGAATTGGAGCATGTTCCAGGGTTCTCCCGGCGGGCGCCGGTCAAGTGTAATAGCGCGCTTCGAGGGACTTGAGGTAGCGCAGGCCGTCTCCGAGCAATTGGTCGCTGGACTCGGCGAGGGAGCGCCACATACAGGTGGCGGCGGCCATGGCTGGCGACACGCTCTCGAAGGATTCGAGCCCGACGATGCCCTGGTAGCCCGACTCGCCGAGGGCGCGGTAGATGGCGTCCCAATCGACGGTGCCGGTCCCCGGGGTTCCGCGGTGGCTTTCGCTGAGGTGCACGTGACAGAGCCAGGGGGCGGCTTTCCTGACGGGGTGGTAGAAGTCGTTTTCCTCGATGTTCATGTGGTAGGCGTCTAGGTGGACGCGGACGTTGGGTTCGCCGATGCGGTCCATCAGGGCGAGGGCCTGGTCGGCGGTGTTGATAAGGAAGGTTTCGTAGCGGTTGATGGCTTCGATGCCGAGAATGACGCCCCGGTCGGCCGCGAACCGGGCGGCCTCCCGCAGGACGCTGGCGGCGCGGTCCCAGTACTCCTCGCCGGGGCGTCCCGTAATCTTCCCGCCTATGGCGGAATAGGTGACGCCGGTGAACACGGTGGCTCCCATGTCCGCCGTGGCGGCGATGCACTGCTTCAGGTAGTCCAGGGCGGCGGCGCGGACAGCGCCGTCCTCCGCGGTGGGGTCGGTGGCCTCGCCGCAGGCGGTGGAGGTGCAGAGGTTCATTCCCGCCGCCCGGGCGCGATCGCGGATGGCCCCGGCGTCGACTTTTTCGATTTCCATCAGGGGCACCTCGACGAGGTCGAAACCGAGCCCATTGGCGCGGTCGATGATGTCGAGGGTGTCGTTGCTCCAGCTATTGGTCCAGGCGTAAGCGTGGACGGCGTAATTCAATGGCTTCATGGACTTTCTCTCCTGTTCCGTTTCGCGGACTCCCCGGGCGCCTGGCTCCCAGTTTCCCGCGCGTGGGGGCACCCGTTCAAGGCCTGTCGCCCATCAGGTCGTCGAAGTCCTCAAGGGCGTCCATATCCTCTTCCTCCTCATCTTCGGCGGAGGCGTCGTTGTCGGACTCGTATTCGTCGATCATGGCCTGGGCGACACCGGCGGTTGTAAGAAACGTCAGCTCGTCGTCGGTTACCCCGTAGGCTCGAAGGATTTCGAGTTGTTCGCGGGTCGGCGGCGGCTGCAAGACTTCGATGAGGCGGACGGCGTCGCCCTTGGTGGCGACACGGGCGATCTGGGCCTCGGTGGCCCCGAGATCGCGGATTCGGGCGATCTGTTCGGGGGTCGGCGGGGCCTCGGCTTCGGAGGCGTCCTCAAAATCGGTTACGACCTCGTCGTCCCAGTCGGAGATACCGTCGAGGGCGGCCTCGATACCGCCGCCGACGTAGCCGGGGCCTTCGGGCTCGGGGTTCGGGGTGTGAAATTCCCGCGGGCCGAGCTTCTGGGCGAGCTGTGCGGTGAGGATATTGCGGCTTCCGATGAGTGCGATGCGCCCGCCGCATTTCTTGCAGTAGCCGCGAAACCCGAGAAACTGGGGGCGGATTTGGAGATGCTCCTCGCAGTGGGGGCAAATGAAGATCATGCGAATCGGTTCCCGGACATGTATTGGCATATATAGCGCGCGGGGTCCCCGGCGGATGGCTTGACGCGGCGACCACAGGCGCTATAGAGTGTGAGGCATCATAGTGGCTGGCAATTTCGGAACGCAACCAGGGCCATACGAGGGCAGCGCTACAAGCAATGATGACGAAATCATTTCGATTGCTGCTCGCGGCGTTGGCGCTTCCGGGGGCCTTGTTCCTGGCGCCGGTATCGCGCGCGGAAACGGGGGGCGCGCCCTGGACGTATCGGGCGGAGGCGCTGGAAGACGGGGTTTTTCTGCGGAACTGGCTGATCTGCGGGCCTTTTCCGAATCCGGTGGACGATGGGGGGCTTGGGGCGTGCCTGCACGACGCGGGGTGCACGGGGTTCTTCACGGACTACCTGGTTCCGATCGGCGGAGAGACCGGATGCGCGCCGCAGGAGCGGCTGGAGGTACCGGGTCCGGACGATAGCTACCGGCGCTGGACGGGGGTTCAGGCGCTGGGCGACCGCATCTATTTCGACGATTACCTCTCCCCCGCCGCGTATCAGACGGGTTACGCGGTCTGCTGGATCGATGCGGACGCGGCGGAGGATCGCCTGGTTAGCGTGGGGAGCAATGACGGTATCCGAATTTGGGTGAACGGGCAGGAGGTGTTTCGCTACCACACGGGGCGTTACATCCGCCCGGACGAACACTACCTGCGGCTCCCGCTCCAGTCGGGCCGCAACCAGATTTTGGTGAAGCTGGACAATTGCGAAGGGCGCTGGGGGTTCATGATGCGCCCCGTGAGCAATGAGCACGCCAAGAAGGAGGTGATCACCCGCCTCAACCAGGTCCTGCGGTTCGATTATCGTCTGAACGAGACGGGCTTCGCGCTGACGCTGGGCGATCCGACGGTAATCGGCAATATCGCGGAACTTCCCGAGGCGCGCATTACCGTGTTTGATCTGGAGGGCAACGCGGTGGCGCGTTTCGAGGCTCCGCTGTGCCACCCGGTCGCCCTGCCGTTCAGCGATTACCCTGAAAACGAGTACCGGCTTGAGGGGGCGGTGCTCTGGCCCTTTCGCGGACGGATTGTTGTGCCGGGAATGCTGTATCGCGGGGATTTACGGGCGGAAGTGCAGGCGCTCGTGTCCCCCGGCCAGCCGTCCACGCCGGAGAGCCGTCCGGCGGAGGCGATTGCGGATTTGGTGTCGAGCATCGTCCGGCTGGACGCGCACCAGGCTTTTGGCGGGGAGCCTCGGGCCTACCGGCGGCTGAAGACGGGTATTACCCAGGCGATTGAGACTTCGATTGCGATTGGGCCGGACGCTCCGCCGTACGCGCGGCTTTTCCCGGCCCCGCGGCAGTTTGGCACGAGCGGTCACGCGCAGGTGGATATCGGCGGCAACTGGACGCTGCAAATTGCCCCCGGCCTGTTCGCCGAGGGACTGGAAACGTCTCTTGCGGCGTCGTGGGCGGAGCTGACGGGCCCCCTTGACGCCGGTCCGGCGGCGCATGTTGTGCGCGTGATCGCGATGACACCCGGGGATGCGGTCCCCGGCGGGGAAGCGCTTGCGCTGCCGGAAGACTCGGCTTCGCTGCTGGAGCTGGTTCCCGAGGCCGCCGAGGGATACGCGATCCGCCTTGACGGCGGCGGCGCCATCATTGCGGGGCGGACGGCGGCGGGCGCCTACTATGGCCTCGACACCTTCCTGCAGCTCATCGGACAGACGCCGATTTCGGCGTCGAACCAGCGTTCGCTGGCGGGGGGCACGATCATCGACGCGCCTCTGTATGAGACGCGGGCGGCGGTGTACACGCTCGACGCGTTCGACGACGCTTTTCGCGACTGGGTTGATCACCTGGCGCGGCTTCGCTACAACACGCTTTTTCTGGCTTCGCCGCTGTATCCGGATTTGGAGGACAGCGAGATCCAGCCCATGCTGGTGTCGGCGTATGCGTACTGCCGCGCGCGCTTCATCGAGCCGATCCCGTTGGTAGAGACCTTCGGGGCGGACACGCTGGCGGCGCGGATCGATCCGAACCTGCTGGAGGGCGTCTACCACGAGGAGCTGGCGGTTGAAGTGGATAGCCTCCGGCGGCTGAACCTTCCCTACGACCGGTTGATCAACGCGGCCACGACGCGGCCGCGACTGCGCACGGAGAAGGGATACAAGATTCTCCGGCTGGATCGGGATTACGAGATCCACTCCCTGTCGCCTCCGGTCATCCAACTCAAGGGTCAGGCCCCGGTGCAGACGGGCGAGAAAATCCTGGTATCGGCGGATCTTGTGGATCGGTCGCTGGCTCCGACCGCGGCGGCGTGCCCATCGGATTCGGAGACGTGGCTGATCGCGGAGCGGGTGCTCGGAGATATCTTCGAATACCTTCAACCGCGCGGCGCGCACCTGGGCCACACGGGTGCGGGCTACCTGAACCGGGACAGCCGCTGCCTGGACCGGGAGCTGCCGAATGACTTGATCCTGGCGGACGCGGTGCAGAAGGGCTTCGACATTGTGCGGAAGCTGGACCGGAAGGCCACGGTGTACATTTGGGGGGATCATTTCAATCCGATGCAGTCGGCGCTGGCGCTTGACGCGCTGAAGGCCCCGGAGTACCTGCCGCGGGACATTACGGTGATTGACTGGCACTACCGGAGCAATTCCTACTACGATGTCTGGCGTGTGGAGCAGGGCATCCGCTATTTCGACCAGTTTGGATTCGGCACGTTGGGCGCGGCGCGGAGCAATCCATTGAATGTCGCGCAGCTGGCGGAAATGAAGCCGGCGCACCCGCGGCGCTTTCGCGGATTGGTGTACCGCCCGGAATCCGAACGCGATGGCGGCGAGTACGCGGTGTCCCAGGCGGGGTGGGAAGGGCGCACGATGCTGGGTGTGTTGCCGGATTAAGGCGGCCCGGCTCAACGCGGGGTTTCCGTTCGTGCGGCGCGGGCGGATCATGCTAGAATTCTGGAAACTTGGCCGTTGCGGGCCGAGACTGGAATAGCAGCCCCCCCCACGACGAGGAAACCAAGTCCCAGCTTCTTATGAGCGATGCACCCGAAAAGCCCGCCGGCGGGCGCCCGCCCGCACCAGACCGTCTGGCCGACCTGCTGATCCGGACCGGAGTTATAACCGCGAAGCAGATGGAGGCCGCGCGGGCGCTTCAGGGACCCGAGACGCCCAACCTGATTCAGGCGCTTGTCCAGCTGGGGTTCGTTAAGGAGCCTGATATTACGTCGCTGCTGGTGAAGCAGCTCAAGATCCCGCACTTGAGCCTTCAGGACTACCAGATCAACCAGGGCACGCTCGATGTGCTGCCGCAGGACTTGTGCCGCCGCCACTTTGTGCTTCCGATTGACGTGCTGGGCACGCATTTGACCGTGGCGATGGTGAACCCGCTTGACGACGCGGCCATCGCGGCCCTGCACGCGGCGTGTCCGGGGTACCGTCTGAAGGCGTTTGTCTGCTCGCTGTCGGAATTTCAGCTGGTGGCGCGGCGTTTGTTCACGGCTTCGGCGGGCGGGCCGGCCGGCGGCGCGGAGATGAGCCTGGCGAGCCTGGGTATCGCGCCGAAGCCCGCTGCCCGCCCGAAGACCGTACCGCCGGCTCCGACGCCCGAGCCTCCGGCGGAGGAAGAGGATGTCACGGCAACCCAGCTCTTCGACAACAAAATGCACAAGCCGGTGAAATCGGGGTTGCCGCTGCGATCGAGCCTCATCTGCCTGGACGGCTGGGATCTGGGCCGGGAAATCGAGCTTACGGGTCAGGAGCACCTGATTGGCCGTTCCCCGGACGCGGACACGACGGTGCGATCGCCGCTGGTGTCGCGGGAACACGCTCGGATCACACGGAACGAGGAGTACGGGCAGGAGACCTTTGTCATCACGGATCTGCACAGCAGCAACGGGACCTACGTCAACAATATTCCGGTGACCTCGACGATCCTGCGGCATGGCGATCGGGTGATGCTGGGGAATGTGCTGTTCAAGTTTGTGTTGCTGGACGAGATCGAGGCGCGGTATCACAAGGATGTTCACCACCTGTACAGCATCCAGAAGGGCACGGGGCTGCTGCCTCCGGACGCGTGGAGCCGCGCGCTCGGGAATTTCCTCCAGAAGGGGACGACCCCGCTCTGCGCGTGCCTGATCGAGATCGACAATCTGCCGGCGATAGTCCAGGCGCGGGGCCAGATCGCGAGCGTGATTGTGATGACCGATCTGGGGGACTTACTGGAACGCTACCTGGAGCGGAACGATCTTCCGGGGGACATGGGCGGGGGCCGGGTGGCGGTGTTGTTTGAGGAGAAACCGCCGGAGGCGGTGTTTTCGAAACTGGAGGACCTGCGGCGGACGGTGGAGGCGTTTGTCTTCCACTACAAGGAGGAGTCGTTTCGAGCTACGATCAGCGCGGGTCTGACATCCATCCCGCCGGGCAGCGAGCCCGCGGCCTGCCTTTCGGCGATGGAGTCCGCGCTGCGAACGGCGGTGGCGGCGGGCCGAAACACCGTTTCGGTAGCGCATTAGGCGTATTTTCAGGCGGGTTCGGCATCGAGCTCCGCGGAGAAGGATCCGCTTGCTGGAAACGGAAACAGGGCTGTCCAATCCCCGGAGAGGGTATCCGCGCGCCCGTCCCCGTCGCTGTCTATTGCCGTGCCGCTGAGGATCAGGCTTATGCAGAGGTCGCCGTTGCACCCGCCTATCAGGTCGCGGGAGCGGAGGAGGAAGGTTCCTCCGGCGAGCGAGTAGCCCTCGACTGGAATTTCTCCGACGGCGATATTCTGGAAGCGCAGGATGGAATGGAGGATGGTGAAGCACGAGAAGTCGAGGGTGACGTAGCCGGTGACCAGGGTGGCGTCTTCGATGCTGTTTGCGTTGGGGTAGTGGACGAGTTCGAAGGCCATGGGGCAGGTTTCTACTTCGGCGCCCTCTTCCGCGGTGGTGCTCCAGGAACCGGTGTATTCGCCGGAGACATTTGTTCCCACAATGAGTTCCGGACAGCCGGCGAGCAGGAATGCGGCCGTGGTGAATAACGCGGTGAGGAGGGGTTTACGGGGCATGGTGTTCTCCGGGGTTTGGGGGGTGCTTGCGGGCAGGCAGGGTTAGTATTACATATCCGGTGATTATGATACGGGCTTTCAGCCCTTTGAGGTCAATTGCCCGGAATTCCTGGGCCGTTGGCCCAGGCTGGTATGTAATGCGCCTTTGGCGCTTCGAGGACGTGCTGTCCTCCACGGCGCGCCTTCGGCCTTTTTTCCCAATTGGTAACACTTCAGCGGTCTGAAGTGCGGGACAGGATGTGTTTTTACTAATGGAGCCGGTGCTCCATAGTTGTCTTACGCCTGTGGCGCAAGATGCCGGCGGGCCGTCGGCGCTCCATAGTGGTCTTACGCCTGTGGCGCAAGATGCCGGCGGGCCGCCGGCGCTCCATAGTGGTCTTGCGCCTGTGGCGCAAGATGCCGGCGGGCCGCCGGCGCTCCATAGTGGTCTTGCGCCTGTGGCGCAAGTTGCCGGCGGGCCGCCGGCGCTCCATAGTGGTCTTGCGCCTGTGGCGCAAGATGCCGGCGGGCCGCCGGCGCTCCATAGTTGTCTTACGCCTGTGGCGCAAGATGCCGGCGGGCCGCCGGCGCTCCATAGTGGTCTTACGCCTGTGGCGCAAGATGCCGGCGGGCCGCCGGCGCTCCATAGTTGTCTTGCGCCTGTGGCGCAAGATGTCGGCGGGCCGCCGGCGCTCGATAGTTGTCTTGCGCCTGTGGCGCAAGATGCCGGCGGGCCGCCGGCGCTCCATAGTTGTTTTGCGCCGGTGGCGCAATCTGTTGGCGGGCCGCCGGCGCTCCTTAGTTGTCTTGCGCCGGTGGCGCAGTTCATCCCGCCTGGTCGGGGGTCCAATCCTGTGAGGCCAGGTCGCCGGGGCCCTTGAGGGGGCCGATGGCTCCCTGGAGGCGTCCGACCTGGGTGAGGGATTCGGCGAGGAGGCGTTCGCCGGTTCCGACGGCGACGTAGGTTGCGTTGGAGGCGCCGTAGCCGCCGATTATGGCGGCCTCTATGGTGGGGAAGTAGATGTGGAAGTCGTTTGCGTAGCCGCATAGCAGGCTGCAGGGGGCGGTGGCGCGCGCCTTGAAATCGATTTGGAATTGGACGAAGGGCTCGCCTGGGTGGAAGGTCAGGGCGATGGTATCTTGCAGCAGGAGCGTGTCGACGGGGAGGGGGAGGCTCTCCCCCAGTCCGGCCATGTATTTCTCGAACATGAGGCCGTAGGCCTCGCGGAGAATGGCGGTCTGGGCGGGGTCAGTAAAGTCGTAGCGCAGGCCGGCGTCCACGATGGCGCGCTCGTGCGCGATGCGGTTACGATCCGCCGGCCGCCAATCCAGGTTTTTCAGCGCGGCGAACACCGCTTCGGCGGCTTTGCGGCCTTCGGCGTGCACGGCTTCTTCCGCGCCTTCCGCCAGCGACATTTTGTCGAAGTAGGGGTTGATGTCGCCGGCGGCCCCCTGGAGGAAGAGGCAGGGCGCGCCGGTGGCCTCCTGGACTTCGCGCGCCATCACGCCGCACCAGTCCGCGGAGTAGCGGGTGTTGTCGGACGCGAGGATAACGGGGTGGCAGGCGTAGTGCACGAGGGTGGCCACGGCGTCCCCCGCGAGGGATTCGAAGTGAAGCGCGGTGAGCTCCTGGTCGAGCGGGCCGGAGGGCAGGCGATCGAGGTTTCGCCAGCGCATCCAGCATTGTCCTTCGCGCACGACGCGCCGGTTGTGGGCGATATCGAGAGGCGCACGGCCCACGCCGACGCGAACCGGCTGCAACGCATTGGCCGCGCGCTGGAGCAGATCCACGAGGGCCGATTCCATGCCCTGGTTGTGCGGGAGATCGGGCAGCTCCATGATCGGGCCGCTGTGGGTGTGGGTGGCGGAGAAGATGACTTCTTCGACACCGAACGCGCGGGCCCGATCGCGCACGCGCTGGCAGATGGGTGGCATGGGCATGCGCCCGAAATCCATGCTGATGATTGCGATCGCAACGCCGCCTGTTCGAAGGAGCAGCGCACGGGCGAAGAGCGGATCCAGCGTGCCGGTGCTTATCTGGTCGGGGTTGCTGTATCCCCACATCGGGATGCCCGGGGGCGGGGTCAGGTCCGCGAGCGCCGCGCCAGCTTCGAGTGCGCCGTCATCGTCGGTGTCCGATTGAATTCGTCGCGGTTCGGCGGAGGCGCGGACGCCCGCAGTGAAAAGACCGGCTCCCGCGGTGGATTGCAGCACGAAGTGGCGTCTGGACAGGGTGCGCATGTTATTGTTCTCCGTGGGGCCAGCATAGCACGATTGCGGGCCCGCACCAAGCGCGGCTATCGGGAAACCAGCACGATGAGAGTTCGTTCCGTCAACGTATCGCGGGTGACGCAGGTATTTCACGAGGGGGAGCTGGTGAGCACGGGCATCTTCAAGCGGCCCGTGGAAGGCTCCGTGGCGGTGGGGCGCGAGCAAATCGCGGGCGACGAGCAGGCGGATCTGCGGCACCATGGCGGTCCGGACAAGGCGGTCTACGGGTATCCGTGGGAGCATTACGCAACGTGGGGCGCGGCGCTTGGCCGGGATGACTTTGCGGCGGGTCAGTTTGGCGAGAACCTGACGACGGAGGGTTTGCTGGAAACGGAGGTGTGCATCGGCGATCAGCTGGAGATCGGATCGGTTCGCCTGGAGGTCAGCCAGCCGCGGATGCCGTGTTTCAAGCTGGGGATTCGGATGAAACTGCCGGGTTTCCCGAAGCAATTCCTGCGGAGCGGCCGCGTGGGCTTTTACTTTCGGGTGCTTTCGGAGGGGACCCTGTGCGCGGGAGATCCGATCATCTTGACGCCGTCGGCGTATCCGCGGCTATCGGTGTCGCGGGTAAGCGACCTTCGTTTTTTTGATCGGGCAAATCACGCAGAAATCAACCGAATTCTTGAAAACCCGGCACTTTCGGCAACGTGGAGGGCGGATTTCGAGGATTTAATTGCCGCAGGCGGGTAACTGAAGCGGTTTTGGGTGTTGCCGTGAGGAAAACAGTCGAATTCGATTGACACCGTTAGCAAATCCGCTTAGAATATATTTGTACAGCGCGTTCTTCTTAGAATTCATAATGTTGGATGACAAACTTGCCATGTTCCGGGGGCCTGGGGCCGGGGCGGCAACGAGAGGAGTGGTGCGATGTCAATGGGACGCAGTCTACTTTTCACCGTGGTGTTTGTGTTCACGATCCTGCTGGCGCATCCCGTGCTGGCTGGCGTGCCAAGCGGCGGCTATGACCGTATGGAGGGGGAGCGGATGCGGGCCAATCGCCGTCCCGTACCGGAGCGGAGTTTCAGCCAGACGCTACCGCCCGGCGAGCGCCTGAATGTCTATTCGGTCAAGCGCACGGCGCCTCCGCGTTCGGGCAGCCGCGCGGGCCGTCGCACGGACACTGCGCCCTTTGAGCGCAACCCGCAGACGGAGCCGTATGAGCCGCAGGTGAACCGCTTGTATCCTGATGGGTCGCGCCCTGAGGGCGAGGGCTCCGGTCGGGAATCGGGCGAGTCCGGCGAGCGTGTCTCCGCGGAGTCGCGGGACTCTGGCGAGGAGCGCGCACGGCTTCAGGATGCGGGTGACGCGGCTGGAACGCCGGAGAGCCAGGAGGTGCGCGGTGGATCGGAGATAGCCGGGAGCACGATTGTGTATTGTTCTCGCCAGCTATATGAATACCATCTGGATCAGGATTGCCCGATGTTGACGGGCATCAATCCGACGCGGATGACGCTTCAATCGGCGAAGACGGCGCGTTATGTGGAATGTTCGGCGTGCCGTAACCGACATCAGAAGTGATTGTCTTCGGGGTGGTGGCGTAGAGAGGGTCGCGTTTATTCGAGCCGCGGGCGGAATGCCCGCGGTTTTTTTAATTTTGGGGCGTAATTGGGACGGATCTCGTTGGATGAGGGCTGGTGTTGGTTCGGGGGGGAGGCCAACCTCTTTGCCCGTGGGGATGGGGGCGACGGAACACGTGGACGGCCTGGCGGGGTGTTGGTCGGGTGGCATGTCGGGCAGGATGCCGAAACTCCTGTGGTGAGCCGGATCTTAATTCGCTCGTGTGGGGGAGCGCTGGATTGGTTGGGCGCCTCTTGCTCCAGGCACACGAAGGCGCTGGGGCGCCATCGCGTGGCACGTGGGCTTGGGGGCGACTGAACACGTGGACGGCCTGGCGGGGTGTTGGTCGGGTGGCATGTCGGGATGCCCAACCTCCTATTTTGCGGGGTTTACAGCGTCCTCATGTGGTCTGAGGTTGGAAGAAGAGGCTGTGCTGGAAGATAGCTTGCGGGATGCCGCCCGGGAGGCGGTGGGCGGCGGCGGTGAAGTCGTGGTGGAGCGTGTGGGGTATGGGCACGGCGCAGGGAACGCCGATGCCCGCGCCGCGCTGGGCGATGATGCCTGCTTCGGTATCCTCGAAGCCGATGACGTAGCGGGCGCGAATGTCGTCCAGGCCGAGCCGGTTCAGCGCGAGGGAGTAGGGATCCCGGAAGGGTTTCGTGCGGCCTCCGGCCACGTCGTCGCAGGTGACCATGGTTTCGAAGAGGCGATCCGGGTGGGCGAACCCTTCGAGGATGCGATCCCGCGCGGGCGCCGGAAGCGGCCAGCTCCGGGCTTCGTCGGTCATGGCGCGGAAGACCGCGCGGAGGACGAGGGCCACCTCGTGGGTTCCGGAGGAGGTGACGAGGCCGACGGGGATGGGCGCGGTTTCGAAGTGGCGGCAGAGGCTTTTCAGGGTTGCGGCGCGGCTGTCGGGGGTATCGGTATCCGCTTCGGCGAAGGGGATTGCTTCGGCCAGGCCGGACGCGGCGTCGGCGGGCAGCCAGCCCTTAACCAGGGCGCACAGGAGGGGGATGCCGGCCATGGGCGCAATGGCGGGGACCGACGGATCGCCGTAGATCGCGCGGGAGACCTCGGCGCCCTCCCCCCTATTCACTTTTTCCAGGGTCTCGATGTAGCCCGCGTGAAAGATGATCAGGCCGAGGCGGGCGAACAGGTCCCGCCCGATGTGGGCGAAGCGGCCGACGGCCTCGTTGATGAGCTGTTGCTGGCGCGGGGCATCGCCGGGGCGGTCCGCAAAGGCGCGCCAGGCCTCGAGTCCGTAGGCGGTGGTGAGGGTATCGAGCCAGTGCACCGTTTCGCGCGGCGCATCATGCGCGTGGAGATAGACCAGCCCGCGGAGCGCCTCCCGGAAGAAGCGCTCGGGCTGGATCGCGTCCGCGCAGGCGCCGTAGAGGTATTCCAGGTTGCGCAGCGTGCTGAATCCGACGATCTTCGGGTAGTCGCGGGCCGGGTCAAGGCCGGCCCAGGCCGCCGGGGATTCCCAGCCGGTCACGCGGCGCACGACCTCCTCAACGCCGTGAAGGAAGAGGGGTTCGGTCTGGGTGATGGTGCCGTCCATATCCAGCAGGATGGCTGTGGGCGGGGCGTCGAGCCGCGGGTAGATGGGGCCGAGCGGCACGATCTCGCAGGGCGGGAAGACGCCCTCGGGATTCTCGATTCGGGCGAAGGTGGTAGCGGTATCTTTTAGGGCCGGGAGGGCTTCGGCGAGGGAGAGCATCATCCCCATGGGGCGGGGTCCGGTTGGGGCGGATCTTGGGGTTGGGATTGAGCGGTATGCATGGGAAGGTTAATCCGTGGTTCTGTTCAGGGGGCGTTTGTGGCGATAGTGTATCAGATTGCGGGCGGCAATCTGGGATAGAATGGAATTGCGGGGGCCGTTGTCGCGAGGCGTGACGGCGATGACCGATGGGCATTGTTGGTTGGAGACGTTGTTGTATGAAACCGCGAGAGCTACATGAGCTTGGCATTCCGGAGCACCTGGTTCCGCTTGCCCGGCAGACGTTGCGGTCGGCGGCTACGCAGGGCGTGAAGAAGCGCGCGTTGCCGGATTTTGTCCGATCGATTGTGGAGGACCCCGAGGCGTATATCGACGATCCGTGGGCGGGTCCGCTGGCGCGGGCGCTGCGGGATTATCGGCCGGCGCCCGAGGAGGTTGGCGATCGGGAAGGGCCTGCGCCGTGGCGCCAGTGGGGGCGGGATCTGGATGAGAATTCGATTCAGCAGATGCGGAATGCCTGTGCGTTGCCGGTGGCGGTGCGTGGGGCGCTGATGCCGGACGCGCACGTGGGCTACGGGCTGCCGATCGGCGGGGTGCTGGCGACGCGGGACGCGGTTGTCCCGTATGCGGTTGGGGTGGACATTGCGTGCCGGGTGAAGCTGAGCGTGCTGGATCTGCCGCCGTCCTTCCTGGAGAGCCGCGCGGCGCTGCTGCGGGATGTATTGATCCGCGAGACCGAGTTTGGCGTGGGCGCACAGTTCAGGCGGCGTCGGGAGCACGCGGTGATGGACCGGGACTGGTCGGTTTCGCCGGTGACATCGCGCAACCGGGACAAGGCGTGGGCGCAACTGGGCACGAGCGGGAGCGGGAACCATTTTGTGGAGTTTGGGGTGTTCTCGGTTGACGACGGCGCGCTGGGCATCCCGGCGGGTGCGTATCTCGCGCTGCTGAGCCACAGCGGGAGCCGGGGCACGGGCGCGTCGGTGTGCCAGGAGTACAGCCGCCGCGCGATGGACCGGCGCCGGAATCTTCCGCCCGAGTTGAAGCACCTGGCGTGGCTCGATCTGAAGAGCGCGGACGGGCGGGAGTACTGGGCGGCGATGAACCTGATGGGCGAGTACGCGGCGGCCAACCATGCGTGTATCCACCGGCATATCCGGGAGGCGCTGGGGGCCGAGGCGTTGCTGGACATCGAGAACCACCACAATTTCGCGTGGAAGGAAAAGCATGGCGGGGAGGAATTAATTGTGCACCGGAAGGGTGCGACGCCGGCGGGCGCGGGCGTGCTCGGTATTATTCCGGGGACGATGGCGACGACGGCGTATATAGTGCGGGGGCTCGGGGAGCCGGATTCGATGCACAGCGCGGCACACGGGGCGGGGCGCTTGATGAGCCGGAAGCAGGCGAAGCGGACGATGCGGTGGGCGGAGGCCCGGGCCTTTCTGGCGGAGCGCGGGGTTTCGCTGATCTCGGCAGGTCTCGATGAGGTTCCGGGGGTGTATAAGGACATTGACGCGGTGATGCGCGCGCAGCGGGATCTGGTGGAGCCGGTGGCGCGTTTCCAGCCGCGACTGGTGCGCATGGTGCAGGGGGGGCCGGCGGAGGATTGATGGTGCGGGTGGGGGCGGATGGGCGCCCGTGGCTTTTTTCTGCGGGTACAGGCTTTCATGACGCTTCGCGTCACTCATTAAGGATGAAATACTGCTCCTGACGGTTGGCGCTCTTCTGGCGACTCGCACGCTCAAGCCTTCGCGGCGGAGCCGCGGAGCTTGAACGTGGCGCCCGTGGCTTTTTTCTGCGGGTACAGGCACCCGCGAATTGGGGGTAGCTGGGGCGCTTTCGCGGCTTGGGTGGTTTTTGTCGCGGGAGCCAGTCCCCCTGGCGGCGCCCGCGAATTGGGGGTGGCTGGGGCGCATTCGCGGCTTGGGTGGTTTTTGTCGCGGGAGCCAGTCCCCCTGGCGGCGCCCGCGAATTGGGGGTGGCTGGGGCGCTTTCGCGGCTTGGGTGGTTTTTGTCGCGGGAGCCAGTCCCCCTGGCGGCGCCCGCGAATTGGGGGTGGCTGGGGCGCTTTCGCGGCTTGGGTGGTTCTTGTCGCGGGAGCCAGTCCCCCTGGCGGCGCCCGCGATTTTGGGGTGGCTGGGGCGCTTTCGCGGCTTGGGTGCGTTTTGTCGCGGGAGCCAGTCCCCGGTAAAGATTCGGGCCTGCCTGTCGGGGGGACAGGCAGGCCCGGTTGCGTTATTGGGATGTGATTAGTGGCGGCGACCGACGGCGGAGAGGCCGAGGAGCGTCACCATGGCCAGGCCCAGCAGGAAGATGTCACCGAGACGCTTCCCGACGGACTTGAAGTTGCACTGGAATCCGCCGCCGCCCTCGCCTTCACCCTCGCCTTCTCCCTCGCCTTCGCCCTCTCCCTCGCCTTCGCCCTCGCCTTCGCCCTCGCCTTCGCCTTCACCCTCGCCTTCTCCCTCACCTTCACCCTCTCCTTCACCCTCTCCTTCTCCTTCTCCTTCTCCTTCGCCTTCGCCCTCACCTTCAGCGCCTCCCTCCACGACATCCGCCAATTCAGCTGCCGTGAGGAAACCGTCGTTGTCCGCATCCATTGCGTCAAACTGCGCCTGGGTCAGGCCGGCAAAAGCGAACGAAGCCTCGGCAAAGCTCAATCGATCGTCGAAATCTACATCCACGTCGACGAACAAGGCAATCAAGGTTTCGGCAATAATTGCCAACTCACCCTCTCCTTCACCCTCTCCTTCACCCTCTCCTTCACCCTCTCCTTCACCCTCTCCTTCACCCTCTCCTTCACCCTCTCCTTCGCCTTCACCTTCGCCCTCACCCTCGCCCTCGCCTTCACCCTCGCCTTCACCCTCGCCTTCACCTTCGCCCTCGCCTTCACCCTCGCCTTCTCCCTCGCCTTCACCCTCGCCTTCGCCTTCACCTTCACCTTCGCCTTCACCCTCTCCTTCTCCCTCGCCTTCTCCCTCGCCTTCACCTTCGCCTTCACCTTCGCCTTCACCCTCTCCTTCTCCCTCGCCTTCTCCCTCGCCTTCACCGCCCTCACCCGGGATTGCCGCGTTGGACCAGCCGAGATCCACGAGGGCGGCGATCTCGAAATCTGCGTATGTGCGAACAGTTTTCGCGGGCGGGAAGGCATGCTCCATCACGGCGCCGCCGACGATGTTTCCGGTGTCCCAGTGGGAGGTGCTGCTACCCGGTTCGTAGGGGCTTGGCGCGTAGATACCGGGTCGGACGCCGCCCTGATCGTAGGCGACGATGGCGTTGGAGCCGGCGAAAAAGAGGGCGTTGCTTGTGAACGGGCTGAGGTCTACGCCGAAGACATAGCCCGGGGGATTGCCGGCGAAGAGGTTTGCGCCGGCCTGGGTGGCCAGTAAGGAATCCCACACGGAGAAGGAGTCGCCGGCCGGATCGGGCTCTCCCATGTTTCCGGTGGTCAGGGAGAGAATGCCGAGTCCGTGTGTAATTTCATGGAGCAGGACGGAGGCCAGGTCGAAATTACCGCCGGTGGCGTTCTCCGCGCTGACGTTCCAGTTGTGACCGAAATCAACGGTGACGAACAGCTCCTCCACTGTCGCAAAGGGCTTGTTCCCCGTCGTCAGGCGGTGAAAAGCGGTGCCGTTCTGGAAACCGGCGCTTCCGAAAAAGTAGGTGCCGGCGGTGGCGAGGGACCCTGCGCCGTCCGTCTGCGATTCTTCGATCACGATGTCGAGGGTACCCGGCTGATTCAGGACATCGGCGACGTAGAGCAGAATTTCCTGCAGACGCGTTCGGGCATCGGCCCCGATCGCGGGGTCGTCGAAGCCCGCGCCCGTATCGTTGATGATATCGAGGTACCAGATGTTATAGGTGCTGCCGTCGGGGGTCAGCACGATGGTCGGCGCGCCGTCGGGCACGTTTTTGGCGGATGCGGACACGGCCTCGATGGAGTGGGCCGTGACTTTGTAGATGGTGTCGGCGGCGCGGGCCGGGCCCGGTATGATCAGCCCCACCGAGGCGAGCGCCAGGCCGAGGGCGGATGCGCGGGCATACGCGCGGATGCGAGAATTGGCTGTCTTGTACAAGCGTTTATTCCTCAATGTTACAGCGGGGCCGTTGGGGCCTCCCCTTCCCTGTTCCGAGTTATGAAAATGGTCACACGATATTGGCGTGCTATGGTTTCCGGGCGGCGTCGCGCCATCCCGCGAGGAGGGCAAGCATACCGGCGAATAATACCACTTCTCCCCCGGCCCGGGAGGCGGGCGACTTGGCGCCAGCCAGGAGCGGGCATCCGGGTAACTCTCCTTCACCTTCACCTTCACCCTCGCCTTCACCCTCGCCTTCACCCTCGCCTTCCCCTTCCCCTTCGCCCTCGCCTTCGCCTTCGGCGGCTTCGACGTTGGCGTATCCGATATCGATCAGGGCGCCGGCGTCCACGGGGGCGTATTCACGCTGCATGACGCCGAGGATGATAACATGGGTCATGACGGCGGGGCCGACGAGATTGTCGATATCCCAGTGGCTGATGCTGCTGCCGGGCTGGTAGGGATTCGGGGCGAAGATGGGCGGGCGGGAGCCCTGGGCGTAGAAGGTGAAGGCGTTGGGGCCATCGAACCAGATGTCCTCGTTACTGAGGCTTGCCGCGCCGGTCTGGAGGGTGGGGTTGGCGGGATTGCCGAGGACGCGCAGACTGCTTACTGCGTCGAACAGGAGCGAATCGTAGACGGTGTAGACGCCGCTCGCGATGCTGCTGGAGCCATCGGGTTCGATGAGGGAGGTGAAACCGAGACCGTGGGTGACTTCGTGGAGGAGCACGGAGAAGAAATCGGCCTCGCCGGGCCCGGGCGGGGCCTCGGTGACGTTCCAGTCGAAGCCCTTGTCCACCTGGACCTGGATTTCGGGGAAACCGGGAAAGGGCTTTATGCCGGTGTTGAGGCGCTGGAGCGTGCTGCCGGTGTGGAATCCGGGGGCCACGGGATAGAAGGTTCCGGCGGTTGCGAGGGCTCCGGTTCCGTCGAACTGGCTGGGCTCCATGACGATATCGAGGGTGCGGCCGGGGATATTGATGGTATCGGCGACGTAGGCGAGGACATCCTCAAAGCGGGCGCGGAAGGATGGGCCGTCCACGGGGTCGGTGAAGCCCTGGTTCACATCCTCGTAGGTGATGTTGAAAGTGATCCCGCTGGCGATGAATTGTTCCGTGGTCCCGCCGCCTTTCGGATAATATTCGGCTCCTTTGGTGGCGTCGAAGAGCTCGTTTTCGCCGTGTGGCCGCACGAGGACGATGGGTTCGGCGTGGGCTGCGCCGGCGCAGAGGAGCGCGGCGAGCAGGGTAAACAGGCATTGGCTGCGATAGATGGGCTGCATAATTGGCTCGCTTCCTCAAATTGACAACGGCTGTCCCGACGCCCCTGGGGGCGGGAGCAAACTACCCGATGGCGCGGGCATTGTCAAGTATTTTGTGGGGTGATCCCCGATTTATATCTGAATCATACCGCAGAAAGGGCTTCCTGTCACGCGGGAAGGCGCGGGGAAAGAACAAATAGGGCTCATCCGGTTTGAAGGTACATCGGCAACGATGAAGTCAAATAGGAGTCGATTGCTCGGTTCACATTTTCGGGGGGCGACGCCAAGACCGGATACGGGATTCCTTGGGCCTTCTCTGTAGTGCAGACCGTGTATTCGGCAGCAGAACCGGATGCCAACGCACGCCTTCGGCCCGAAGGGCCAACGCAGTTTTCAGCCCTGGGCAACGCCCCATAAGCGCTAACTTGTTTGCAATCCGCCGCAGGCCGCGTGCTATACTTCCCATCAGGAAGCGAGGACGGCCAATGATGGACGAAGATTGGAAGGTATTGACAACATTGTTTCCGGCGAATTGGCAAGAGCTTGCGGCGACCAGCGGTGCGCTCAAGGGTTTGCGCAAGGACAAGTCGGCGGAGAATCTTCTCCGCACCCTGCTGATTCACCTTGGATGCGGCTATTCGCTTCGCGAGACGGTGGTGTGCGCGAGGCAGTCCGGGCTTGGGGACATGTCGGATGTGGCGCTGTTCAAGCGCCTGAAGAAGTGCAAGGGCTGGCTGCACGCACTGTGTGTTTCGCTGCTGGCCGAACGCGTCACGACGCCCGGGCAAGCCGCGCAGTCTCCCGTCCGGCTTTTCGACGCAACCCACGTGGCGGAGCCTGGGAAAACGGGCAGCATATGGCGCGTTCACTATAGCATCCAGGCCCCTTCGATGTGCTGCGACTACTTCCAGATAACCCCCATAAAGGGCGAGGGGACGGGCGAAACCTTTCAGCGCTTTCCCGTCAATGCCGGCGACCTTATTCTGGCCGACCGCGGCTACTCGCTGGCGAGCGGAATCGAGTACGTGAATTCGAGCGGCGCTTTTGTTACGGTGCGGTTCAACCCCAACAATGTACCGGCAACAGACCGCGCGGGCAACAAATTCGACTTGCTGGCTCACCTGAAACGCTTCAAGAAAGCGGGCGAAGTGCGGAGTTGGCCTGTGCTTATCCCGTGTGAAGGCAAGGACGCCGTCTCCGGACGGATATGCGTGGTGAGGAAGAGCGAAGAAGCCATCCGCCAGGCCCACCGCAAGCTCAGACGGCGCGAGAGCAAAAACGGGCAGAAACTCAGGGCCCAGACGCTCGTGTACGCCGAGCACATCATCGTCTTCACCACATTTCCCGAAGAAAGTTCCCGCCCAGCGTCGTGATGGAGTAGTATCGAATCCGCTGGCAAATCGAGCTTGTTTTCAAGCGATTCAAGCAGATCACAAACTGGGGCATCTGCTCATAATGACGATGAAAGCGCCGAGGCAGGCTCTACGGCAAGCTGTTCATCGCATTGATCACTGAAAACTTGTAGCTTCATGCGGCGTCTATTTCCCCCTGGGGCTACGAAATCGTCACGCAACCGCCCCAGGAGTCGGTGGCGTGAATTCTCATACGCGTTTCATCGGGTCAGGTGCGCGCTCGAGCCTACTCTGTCGCTTCGCGATACAATCGAGCGTTGGGGCGAGATCGCACACGCCCTGACCGAGCGGCCGCGCAAGCGGCGTGCCCAGACCGAACAATATTTTCCATAAAACAAGTTAGCGCTTATGGGGCAACGCCCAGGGATTGAGCGGTGGGTTTCTCATACGCCCTGAAAGGGCAGCGCAGTTGAACTTCGGAAACGCTGGACTGGCTCACTGCGCTGCCCTTTCAGGGCGGGGAAGGTGGTGCCCCCGTATTCCCCGGGCGTTGCCCGGGGCTGGGAGCTGCACTGGCCCTTCGGGCCGAAAGAACAGTCGATACGATTACTCCAACGGAGGCCCCAACCGGCATACATTCGCGGTCCCGGATAGTTCGGGCACGGAGAAACGCCTATGAATAATCCCGTACGCTCAAACCGGATGAGCCACAAATAGGACTGAAACGACTACAGGGACTACAGGGACTACAGGGACTGCGTGGCGGCGGCGGGGTGCGCTTGTCCCGGGTGGGGGTTTGGGGCTACCATCGTTGGCGGTGTGGGCCCGAGCGGGCTTGTTGCGCTCTCGGGATGATCCGCGCCGGCATGGAACGCCAACCGGGAAGATCGATTTATGGCCGCCTATCTGAATGCCCACGGTAAGAAACTCATGGGAATGCCGACCCGCGCTTTGCGCCTGGCGGTTCCGGCGCTGCTGTTGCTGGTGGCGGGCGCGTCGGGGGCCGCGGAAAGCCTGGGCGAGTTGGCGGGGCGCGTGGGCCAGGAATTTGCGGAGGCCTACGCCAAAAGCCCGTATTCGGCGCTCTCGACGAACTATTTCTCGCGCTTTTCCCGGGATCCGGAGGCGAAGGCGGGTGCGGTTGAGACGGAGATCACCGCGGCGTGGCGCATTTGCATTCCGTCGGACCCGGATCCGCTGACTGAGGCCATGGCGGGGCATCTGCGGACCTTTCTTGCCGAGGTGATGGGCGTGGAGCTGGCGGTCGCGCCCGGCGGGGCGGCGGATTCGGGCGGAGAGAAGCGCCTGATCCTGAGCCCTTCGGGCGGCGGCATGCCGGGGAACGCCGAAAGCTACACCGTGCGTGTGGCGGCGGATGAGATTCGGGTCGAGGGCGTGGACGCGGCGGGACTCCGGGATGGAATCGTGTGGCTGGTGGACGAGATGGGGTTCCGAGGCGCTCCGATTGTCGCGCAGGGCGTGCGCAAGGCGGCGCCGCGCCTCCGGGTGCGGCTGGGCGCGACGCCCCGGGGCGGGAGCTACCGGGAGTTGATCTTCTCGGGGTACAACGCGGTGTTCGCGGGTGGCGGGAACCTGCATGCGCTTTCGACTTCGGACGCCATTCCGGAGCTGGCGGAGCGTCGGGTTCCGGGGTTGCTGGAGGGTGGCGCGGCGGGCGTGGCGGCGGCGAAAGAAATGGGCCTGAAGACCTATGCCTTCCTGGACGCGCGCCAGAAGTACGCGGAGGAGCATCCGGTTTTTGCGGCGCACCCGGATCTGCGCGGCGCGCGGACGTGGAAGGCGGATGGCGAGTTCGTGCTGTGCACGGAACATCCGCTGATGAAGCGGTTCCTGCGGGAATCGATGATCGGGCTGTTCGAGGGCACGCCGGGGCTGGATGGGGTGGTGGTCATCATAGGCGGAGAGGGGTTTTATCATTGCTACATGCGGCCGTATGGGGTGGAGAAGGGCCGGACGAACTGCGAGCGCTGCAATGCACTGGACGCCGAGACGGTGGTGGCCAATCTTTGCAACCTGATGGCCGAGGCGGCGCGTACGGTGAACCCCGAGGCCGAGATCATCGCGTGGCCGTATTCCGCGGAGCATGTGTGGTCGCGCGACAAGACGCAGGAGGCATTTATCGCGAAACTGAAGCCGGGCACGGGCATCTTCACGGAAATTGAGAAGGATGCGTACGTGCAGAAGGAAGACGGCGTCAATAAGCATCTGTGGGACTACAGCATCGACCTGATCGGTCCGAGCGAGCGTTGCGCGGCGCAAATTGCGGCGTGCCGGGAGGCTGGTATCCCGATCTATCTGAAGAGCGAGCCCGAACTGGCGTTTGAGGCGCCCCGGTTGCCGCACGTGCCGTGTATGGACCGGTGGGTGGAGCGTGCGGAGGCGCTGGCGTCGTGCGGGGCGGATGGGGCCTGGGTCTTTCCCGCGTTCCGATCCAATTTCGGCACGAGCGCGTCGGAAGTGAACAAGTTTCTCTGGTGGGACGCGGGCGTGGACCAGGAGACGTTTCTCCAGCGATTTGCGGCGCGCATCGCGGGGCCGGAAGCGGGGCCGCATGTGCGCGAGGCGTGGAAGGCGGTTTCGGACGCGATTCCGTGGTCGCCGGAGATTCCGAGTTATTATAAGGGCCCGTATTACCTGGGTCCGGCGCACCCGATGATTGCCGATCCGGCGGCGGAGGTACCTGCGCTGTTCGACGGGTATTACCTGTTTCTGGCGGAGATTGCGGACGCGGAAGGGCTCAAGAAGCTGCCGACGTACGAGCGGAAACCGACAGGGAATGTGCCGGTGTTCGGGCGTTTTTACCGGGAGATGGAGAAGCGGCTCCGGGCGGCGGTGGAGGCGATGGACCGGGCGCGGCTGCTGGTGGGCGAACGCCACAAGCTCATGTTCGACGCGGAGGACGCGCCGATCCGGTGGTTCTACCATACGGCGCGGACGGAGGCGAACTTTTATGAGAGCTGCCAGCTGCGCGATCGGTTGTGGGCAGCGCTGGAGGCGCCGGATCGGGATCTGGCTGCGCTGGGCCGCGATTACGCGCGGTGGCGGGCGGTGTTGGAGGATGAACTGGAGAATGCGCGGGCCGCGCAGCCGGTGATGGCGGGCGATGTGCGGTTGGATTTTTATTTCGGGAGCGATCATATCTTCAGCCATGGGGAGGAGATGCTGGATGCGAAGATTGGGTTATTGGAGCAGGAGCTCGCGGAGATCTTGCCGGGGTTGGCCGCGCGGTTGGGCCTGGAGCCGGGATCGTGAGAGCGGGCGTGGTGGTGTTGGTGGGTGTTGCGTCGCCCTTTCAGGGCTTTATTCTGGAGTCGGGCGCGTCACCCAGGGTTTCGCTTTTTCGCGCTGGGGCGCGAAGCCGCTTCACCCTGGGCTAAGTTCCGGCGCCACTCCGTGGCTGTCGCGTAGCCGACGGTGTTTCCGGGTGGCGCTTCGGTTTGGTTTCGTTGCGTACGGACGGTGCGTATACGGAATCGCGGTGAACTGAACGGCGCGCCTTCCGGCGCGCGAGCACAGGCGGGACGCCTGTGCCACGTTCTTTGGGCGGTGATTTTTCTGGAGGGGAGGTGTGGCGGGTGTATTTGGGGGGGCTTTTTCCTTACTGGGATCGCGGGCCGGGGTCTGGTTGATCGTGGTGGGCGGCGTCGGTGGTTTCGGCGCCGGATTCGTGGTCCGTTTCGGGCTGGGCTGACGGTGAATCATCCGGGGCGGCAGTGTCTTCCGGGGCAGTGTCTTCCGGGGCTCCGGATGCTTCAGCGGCCGAGGCGTCTTCGGGGTTGGGGGCGGCCTTCGGCTCGCCGTCCGCGGGTTCGACGCCGTCTGGGGGCGGCATATCATCCAGGGATTCCTCGGCGGAACCCGCCAGCACGTGGACCTTTGGCTTGACGAAGGCGTCCTTGAGCCATTCTTCGCGGAAGCCGGAAACGACGGAGCGGTCGAGCGCGTACTTGTAGAGCACGACGCTCAGGACCGCGGTGGCGGTCTGGTAGATGACGACGGTGAAGTACACCATGGCAAGGACGACGATGGTCATCCAGCGCGGCCAGGGCCCTTCGAGGATGTGCCCGTAGGCGAAGAGGGCGAGCGTGGGCAGGTTGAGGGCGGCGAAGAACCAGAGGAGGCCGAGCTGTGATACGGAGCCGCGGCCCCAGGTACTTGAGCTCCGTTCGATCGAGCGTTTGATGGCGCTGAACACGTTGACGTTGTCCACGACGAGAATGGGGAGGAGGAAGAAGCTCAATTGCGACCAATTGGTCTTGAGGATGCGGCGCACCCATTGGGAGGTGAAGCGCAGGTGGTCGAGGAGATTGAGGATCGGCCCGATGGACCATGAAATCAGGGCCCAGATTACGACCCAGTGGAATTTTTTCGCCGAGGCGAGCATGCCGTCGGCGAGTTTGGAATCGCGCTCTTCGAGGGTGATCCGGGTGCAGGCGACGAGGCCCATGGCGAAGTAGACCGAGATGATGGCGACGATGGCGTAGCCAATGGCCAGGTAGCGTACGTGCTTGACGGACTGGATGACGAAGAGGGCCCAGAAGAGCTGGTCGGCTCCGATAATGGCGAGGAAGGACAATATCACGGCGAGGGCTGCCGTAATGGGAATCATGGGGAACAGGAGCAGGGTCTTGTCGTGAAATACGATTCGCAGGCTACTGCAGCCCAGGCTCCAGCCCAGGCTTATACGCTTGAAGGCGGACATCGTTTCTCCTCTTCGTTGGGTTCGATGCACCGCTATTCTACCGCCGGGCGTCGCTTTTATTCACCTGGGAGCCGGGCGGGCGTAGCGTGATCGCGTCCCCTCCCGAGAGACTACGGTTGCCGGGCCGGGTCCTTCTGTTCCGCGGGGGGAACCTCCGAAGCCTTGTTCTCGCCTTGCTCCGCCTTTTCCGGAGGGGGCGACTTGTGTTTTTCGGATTCCGGAGGCGCAGTTGGGGAGCCCGGTTTGCCGCTGCTTCCCCGAGGAGCGCTATCCGCGGCGGGTGGCTTGGCCGCGGCCGGCGGTTTATTCATAGCAGCTGGCTTGGCGGCTGGCTTGGCCGTCGCGGCTGGTTTATTCGTGGCGGATGCATTGGCCTCGCCGGCTGGCTTGGCCTTAGTGACGGGTTTAGTCGCGGCGGGCGCCTTGTTTGCGGCGGCTGGCTTGGCCGTAGTGGCTGGCTTTTCGGCGATGGCTGGCTTGGCCGCGGTGGGCGCCTTGTCCGCAGTGGCTGGCTTTTCCACAGTGGCTGGCTTTTCCACAGTGGCTGGCTTTTCCACAGTGGCTGGCTTTTCCACAGTGGCTGGCTTTTCCACAGTGGCTGGCTTTTCGCCGATGGCTGGCTTGTCCGCTGTGGCTGGCTTGTCCACTGTGGCAGGCTTCTCCGCAGGGGCTGTCTTGACCGCAGGGGCAGGCTTGTCCACTGTGGCAGGCTTCTCCGCAGGGGCTGTCTTGACCGCAGGGGCTGTCTTGTCCGCAGGGGCTGTCTTGACCGCAGGGGCAGGCTTGTCCGCTGTGGCTGGCTTGTCCGCAGTGGCTGGCTTGTTCGCGGCGGCAGGCTTCTCCGCAGTGGGTGTCTTTTCCGCGGTGGGCGCCTTGTCCGCAGTGCCTGGCTTCTCCACTGTGGGTGTCTTGTCCGCAGTGGCAGGCTTGTCCGCAGTGGCAGGCTTGTCCGCAGTGGCAGGCTTGTCCGCAGTGGCAGGCTTGTCCGCAGTGGCAGGCTTGTCCGCCGTGGCAGGCTTGTTCGCTGTGGGCGGTTCAACCGCAGGATCTGTCCCGTCCGCCGCGGCGGGCTCATCCACCGCGGGCGGCGTGTCCGAGGGGTCTTTATCGTCGTGGACAACCACTTCGTGTGCGCCCGGCACGTCCGCGCGTTCGTGTGGTGGTTCTGGCAAGAGGGCTGGTTGGGCCTTTGCCCTGGGTTCGGGCGCCTCGTTAACAAAGACGTACACCTTTCGTTGTACGAAGGCGTTTCGGAGGTATTCCGCGTCGAATCCGGGCACCGGTTTTCCTTCGGTGGCGAACTTGTAAAGGACGACGCTGAGGACGGCGCTGATTGACTGGTGCGCCACGATGGCCCCGTAGACCAAGAGAAGAATGACGAAGGTCACCGATTTTGGCCAGGGACCCTCCTGCAAGTAGGCGTATCCGGCCAATGCGAGCGCGGGCAGATTCAGGAGCCAGAAGAACCAGAGCAGGCCGGTGCGCGGCACGGCGGCCTCGCCCCACTGATCGCGCACGGCTTCCACGGAGCGGCGCACGGCTCGGACAATGTCGAGCCGGTCGACGACGAGCACGGGGAGCAGGAAATAGCGCATTTGCGACCAGTTTGTGCGCGTGATGCGGCGCAACCAGTGGGCGGTGATGCGGTGTTGTTCCATGAGGCTCAGGAGGGGGCCCACCGTCCAGCCGAAGACTGCCCAGATAGCGATCCAGTGAATGTTTTTGGCCGCGGCGCCGAGCCCGACGGACAAGTCGGAAGCCTGTTCGTCGATCGACATGCGTGTTGCCGCGACGAGGCCGAAAGAAAAGAAGACGGAAATGACGGCGACCACGAGGTAGCCCACAAAGAAGAAGCGCGCGTGCTGGAGCGTATCGATAATGAAGAGGGCCCAGAAGAGCACGTCGGTGCCCAGTATCAGGCGGAAAAGAATAATGAGGGTCATGGCCGCCGAAAACGGGATCAGCGGAAAGAGCAAGAGTGATTTATTTCGAAATACGATGCGGGTGCATTGAAATCCGAGGTGCCATCCGCGGCGTATCGTGTCGACTACAGCCATACTACCTCCATATTGCCCATCTTTATACCCTTTGGAACGGGTAAATTGCCATTTTTTATTCGTCGTTCTCAGAATCCAGTGTAAAGCTTTCGTGTTGGAGGAAGTGAACCGTTTCCGCGGCCACGCGGCGGCTGTTCATGATAAAGGTGTGCGCGAGCGGGAGCACGATGTGGTCCGCCATGCCGTGCAGGCGCGTGCCGGCGACGGTGACGATCCCGTCGTTTGGTTCGCCGAAACCGATGCCGAGGCCCTTGTTTCCGGCGATTACTCCGAAGGGGACATCGGGCACGGGAAGTGACTCGTAGAAAGCGGCCGACGCCAGGCGCTGTCCGGAATCGCCGGCCCAGAGGCGATAGGGCGGGCAGCCACGCAGGCGCCGGGCGAGTTCGGGGGGGTGATTGGGTGGCGCGAGCATGACGATCCGGCCGAGTTCGTGTGGGTAGCCGAAGCGGAAGCGGGCGCGGATAACGATATTGCCGAGCGAGTGCCCGACGAGGTGGTAGCGAGGCGTCTTGACGTGTTTCACGAGGTAGTCGTGCAGGTCGCCTACGATGGTGTCGAAGCGGTGGAAGGTTGGGGCGTAGGGGAAATTGAAGGTATCGAAGCCCGCGCGGGCGATCCGGCTCTTGAGGCGCCAGAGGGAGGCCCGGCTGCGGCCCAGCCCATGCAGGAGCACGACGCTTTCTCCCGGCGCGCCGCTCATGGCGCGGATCCGGCGTTCCGGCGCCAGTACACGCCGTAGACGAGTGCGGCGAAGTCGTAGCTGGCGTGGGCGACGGCGGGAACGAGGATGTTGCCGGTGGAGGCGTATAGCGCGCCAAACGCGGCGCCGAGCAGGGAGGCGAATACGACGTAGGGGATGGAAATGCAGTGCAGCAGACCGAAGAGGAGCGACACGAGGATGAGGGCGAGGGGCAATCCGATGTACTCCGTGAGGAGGGGCTGGAGTACGCCGCGGAAGAGGGCCTCCTCCCCCACGCCGGCCAGGACGGAAATCAAGAGCAATTCCGGCAGGGAGGCGTTGCGAAAAAGCGGCATGAGGAGGTCGATATCCTCGCGGAGGCGCGCCGTAATGGGCCAGGGCCCATCGACGGCGAAGAGGGCCAGGGCCAGAAAGGCGAGACCGGCGAGCAAACCGGCGAGCAGCGCGCCCGGGGCCATGCTGTATCCGGCCCAGAAGGGGCGCTGAAAGAGCCAGCCGGCGGCCAGGGCGGCGGCGAGCAGCCCGCCCTCGACGTAGAGGGTGATCCTTATGAGGCCCGCGCGTCCCGGCGGCGGGTAAGTTGAAGTGCGCGCCCAACGGCCCATGGGTATCGGCTGTCTCCTCGGCGGCGCGACGCCGCGGTCATTCCCGGGTGAAAAACTTGATTCCGCAGGCCCCAGCATAGCATAGTTTGTTTGTCTACGTGGCGGGCGAACGCCATCGATTGCGCGCCCCGGCCCCGCTCGCGGAAGTGCGGGTGGAGCGCCCGCCGGCGCGCCAGGAATTCGGGGCAATCGGGAACCGATCGCGCCCGCCTTTCAATCTGTCTGCCCCGGCGGGGCAACAACCATAGAAGAACTGTCATGCATAAGTACGTCATTATGGGCGTGCAGGGTTGTGGCAAGGGCACACAGGCGAACCTGCTTGCCCACGACTACAACCTCGTCCACATCAGTGTCGGGGACATCTTTCGCTGGAACATCCAGAACCACACGAAACTTGCGGCGCAGGTTCGGCGCATAATCAGCGCGGGCAATCTGGTTCCGGACGATGTGGTGGAGCGCGTGGTGGGGCAGCGGCTTCAGGAGCATGACTGGAACTACGGATTTATCCTGGATGGATTCCCGCGCAGCCGGAAGCAGGCGCAGTTTTTCCTGGAGAGCTACGACATCGACGCGGTGATCCATATTGACGTGCCGGACGAGGTGGTGATGCAGCGGGTACTTTCGCGGCGCCTTTGCAGCCAGTGCGGCCTGGACTACAATCTTATCCAGCACCGGCCCAAGGTGGAGGACCAGTGCGATGTCTGCAAGGGCAGGCTGATCACGCGCGAGGACGACAACGAGGCGGCGGTTCGCAAGCGGATTGCGGATTACCACGACAAGACGGCGCCGCTGCTGGATCTGTTCCGGCGGAAGGAACTGGTCATCAAGGTGAACGGGGCCGCGGATCCCCTTGACATCCAGGCGGAGATCCGATCGCAGTTGCGCCTTCCGGCCATGGCGCCCGCGCAGGAAGCGTGACGAAAAATGGGCGCCCGGTTGCGTCCGGCCAGAAGATTTCTCTCGTAATTTCGGGCGTCTCCTGCTATGATGCAGGGCGTGAGGCGCCCAAGCGGGACGTGCCCACGGCGCGCCGGGCGCGAGAGGAAAACGTGTTGCCGCGAGGCGGAGCTCCAGGGCGCAGGACTGGAGCGGAAGAGCGCGGCGATACGCCGAATCAAGGGGAAGAACGGCTGTGCGTTCGAAAAACACATCGCTGCACATTCACGTCATGGACGAGAGCCAGCGAAGGATGTGGTACCAACCGGCGCGCCCGCTTCGGGACTGGTACCAGGAGGAGTTGATCATCCAGGTTCAGGAAGCAGCGGAAGAGGCGGGCTGCCGGCGCGCGCTGCTGTATGATCCGGAAGAGACGCTGCTCTGGCAGAGCGAGGGATCGAGCTTCTAAGCGCTTTTGCGCCAGTGTATTGCGCGGCTCCGGGCTGGCCTTTGGCGGCCCGCGCGGGGTATACTGTGGGGGCAGCGGTGGAATACCGTCCCCATCCCGGCTGTTATGCGTTAACAGCCGTGAATCTCCCCCACTTTCAAAAGGTTAACGCCCGCGCCATGAATCTTCGCGACGTTCTGGACAACGAAATCCTCGCCCGGGTTGAAAAGCCCTCGCGCTATCTCGGCAACGAGTTGAACAGCACCCGGAAGAACCCGGAGGATGTGGAACTCCGCATCTGCTTTTTCTTCCCCGACCTGTATGAGCTGGGGCTGGGCAATCTCGGGCTGCACATTCTCTACGCGCAGATGAACCGGTTGGACTGGGTGTGGGCGGAGCGGGGCTACACGCCGGGGCCGGATATGGAAGCGATCCTTCGGGAGCGCGGGCTGCCGCTGTTCATGCTGGAATCGAAGGATCCGCTGACCTCGGCGGACATGATCGGCTTCACGCTTCAGTCCGAGCTGACCTTTACGAACATTATCAATGCCCTGGATCTTGCGGGGCTGCCAATCCGCAGCGCGCAGCGCGACGATTCGATGCCGCTGATTTTCGCGGGCGGTCCGGCCGTGTTTAATCCGGAGCCGATCGCACCGTTTATCGATTTCTTTGTGATTGGCGACGGCGAGGACGCGATGATGGAGATCGCGGAGACGATGCGCGGGCTGAAGGGGGTGAGCCGCCGGGAACAGCTTGAGGCGATGGCCCTGCTGGAGGGCGTCTACGTACCCGAGCTCTATCCGTTCGAGACGATGCCGGACGGACAGATTCTCCCCAAGGAGGACGCGCCGAAGATCGTGAAGCGCCTGGTGAAGGACATGGACGGCGCGTCTTTCCCGACGAATTACATCGTTCCAAACGCGGCGCTGGTGCACGACGGCGCGGGCCTGGAAGTACTCCGCGGCTGCACGCAGGGATGCCGTTTCTGCCAGGCGGGGATGGTGACGCGGCCGGTGCGCGAGCGCTCGATCGAGAACATCGACAAGCTCATGGAGCAGACGCTGGAGAACACGGGTTTCGACGCCGTTTCGCTGATTTCGCTTTCCACGTGCGATTTTTCGATGCCGCGAACCCTGGTGAAGATGGCGGCGGAGCGCGGGCACAAGGACAACGTATCGATTTCGCTGCCCTCGCTCCGGCTGGATTCCTATGCGGTGGAATTGTCGGACATGGTCGCGGGCGTGCGGCGCAGCGGGCTGACGTTTGCGCCGGAGGCGGCGACGCCCCGGATGCGCGCGGTGATCAACAAGTTTATCCCGGACGAGGAGCTGCTGCACATGTCGGCGGAGGCGTACGGGCGGGGCTGGGACCATGTGAAGACGTACTTCATGATTGGCCTGCCGACGGAGCGCGACGAGGATGTGGAGGCGATCGCGGATCTGGCGATCCGCACGGTGCGGGAGGGGAAGCAGATCAATCCCCGCGCGGCGGTACGCACGGGCGTATCGACGTTTATTCCGAAGCCTTTTACGCCTTTTCAGTGGGCGGAGCAGATTTCGATCGAGGAGACGCACCGGCGCCAGGAGATCCTTTTTCAGAAGTTCCGGGGCCAGCACGGGATCAAGTTCGGTCGGCATGACCCGAAGACGTCGTTCATTGAGGGGCTTTTGAGCCGGGCGGACCGGCGGGCGGCGGACCTGATCGAGGCGGCGTGGAAGAATGGCGCACGACTGGAGACGTGGGAGGAGCATGTCAATTTCGCGGCGTGGGAAAAGGCGGTCGCGGATGTCGATTACGACGTGGCGGGGCAGTTCCGCGAGCGGGATGTGAACGAGCGGCTGCCCTGGGACCACATCGACATTTTGATTCCGAAGGACTGGTTCCAGAAGGACTGGCGGAACGCGATGGAATTGAAGTATGCGCAGGACTGCCGCGCGGGAAAATGCCATTTGTGTGGCGTGATCTATCGCGAGCGCGAACTGTGCAAGACAATGCTGAAGCGCCAGAAGGCGGGTCACCAGCAGGAAGAGGCGACGTGGGAGGGCTACACGCCGGCGTTTACGGAGCAGCCGGATCCGGTTCAGCGGGTGCGCTTCCGGATCGGGCGGAGCGGCGAGGCGCGCTTTCTCTCCCACCTGGAGTTGAAGGATGCGTGGTTCCGGGCGCTGCGCCGGGCGAAGGCTCCCATTGCGTACACACAGGGATTTCACGCACAGCCGCGGGTGACCTTCTCCACGGCGTGCCCGGTGGGCGAGGCGAGTCGGGGCGACTACATGGACGTCATGCTCAAGGAGTATGTCGACGAGGAGGCGTTGTATGCGCGCCTGCAGGAACGGGTTCCGCCGGGCCTGCATGTATTCGCGTATGAATCGCTTCCGCTTCGCGGCGAGTCCTTGATGAGCCTGGTGGACGGCTTTGAGTACAGCCTGCGGACGGTGGCGGCTCCGGCGGACTTGCGCGAGCGGGTGGCGGCGTTGCTGGCGCAAGAGGAAATCCTGGTCGAGCGCAAGGTGAAACAGCGCAAGCCGAAGAAGGGCCGGGGCTGGAAGCGGCGCGAGAAAACGACGGCGGAGATCGATATCCGGCCGATGCTGGAGTCGCTCGCGGTAACGCGGCAGGACGGCGCGCACGCGGTGCTTTCCTTTGCGACGCGCGACGAGAACGGGCGGCTGGCCAAGCCGAAGGATATCATGGCGCTGCTGGGCCTTCCTCCGGAGCACACGCAGGTGACGAAGGAGAACACGCTGTTGCGGGAAGAGCGTGCGCGGGCGCTTGCGTGAGGATTGGTGTGCGGGGCGCGTAAAAACGGGCGGGGATGCGTGTTTCCCCGCTAATCGGATTCGATCCGGATGTATACGAGTCGCTTTCCCTTTTCGGCGTCGGAAACCTGGAGCCAGATTCGTGCCTCCGGCTCTCCGGCCCAGTTTGTACTCCAGAAATAGTATTTGGCGTCCTTTTGCCTGGCGGGTTTCCACCAGGAAAGCTGGCGCATCACGCCGGATTCGCCGGATCCGCCCTTGTCGAAGGTGTCGCGATCGCTGGCGCCGGCGCGGAAGTCTGGCGCGACTTTTTGCGCGTCGGCGAGCAGCCGCTGGAGGGCGGCGGCGTCGAACTCCACCTTGGACTGAATGAGCACTCTGCCCTGATGGGCATTGCCATGGTACTCAAGGGGATACATCCTTCGGGCCATGGAGACCTGCATGGCCTCGTCCCAGCCGCGCGGAAACAGGTAATGCGCGAGCACGGCGACGGTCTGGACCCCCTGCCGGTCGAGCGTTTTCGCGGCGGGCTTGGACTTCCTGCCGGTGGATTCGCAGGCGGGCAGCAGGGCGCCGGCGGCGGCCATCAAGGTCGCAACCCCAAACATACGGCGGCTGTAGTTCACGTCAACCTTCCTCTCGCCGCGGCTGGCGGCTCCAATGCAGCCGGTATCCTAGCAATCCGTGGCGGGCGGATTCACGCAATAAATTACGCGGGTTTCCATTTGGGTCCATGAGGCGTTAGAATAACACGGTCACCATCGGGACAGCAGCGGGCGGGAGGCACGAAAGGAAAACCGATGCGAAAGACCCTTGAATCACCTCAATCGCGATGCCGCTGGCGCTTGTATGCCGTTGCCGCGTGTATACTGCTGTGCGGTTCCCTGGCGGCCGGCGCTCAGGACCGTCTGGTCATTGAGCCCGGCGCGGACCTTCCGGAGCCGGTCACGGCGAGCGATCCGCAGATCCCGGCCGAGGTGCTGGCGCTGCAACTCAGGCCGTTGACGGTGACGGAGCTGACGAGCGAGAAGAACGCCTGGATGGCGCTGGTGCGTGCGAAGGTGGCGGAAATCTCCGGCCGGGAAATTGCGGTACGCAGACAAAACGCACAAATTGCGGCCAAGAAGGAGGTTGTGGATGCAGTCGCAGATGCCCAGAAGGCCATCGAGAAGGCGGGGAACGCAGGGACAGCGGCGCCGGCGTCGGCTGCGGACGTGGCGCGCGCCGCAGTTGAGGAGGCGGACGCCAAGATCCAGAGGGCGGTAGCGTCGGCGGGCGCCCCGGAGATATCCGCGGATATTCGGGGGGCTTCCGAATCGGGCGGCGACGCCCTCGCCCAGGTGGCGGATACGGTCACGCAGACGATCGAGGCGGCCCAGGAGGAGAAGGGGGCCGCCCTTAAGGAAATCTCCACCCTGCGCACGGAACGCGCGGCGCTGGTGGAGCGTTTGCGGCTGGTCCTGGACGAGTTGGAAAGAAAAGGCGGCGCGGCGCACGAGGAGCGCTACTACCTCCGCGCGGTGTCGGGCATCAGCGTTGACGTATCCGACCAGGACGCGACGCGCGCGGCGGTAATCGGCTGGCTGACGTCGGAGGAGGGCGGGCTGCGCATTGCGTGGAACCTGGTGCAGTTCATCCTGATCCTTCTGGCGGCGTGGATGGTATCCCGGATTGCCGGCGGACTCGCCCTGCGGGCGCTCCGGGTGAACCGCCGGCTTACGACCTTGATGCGGGATTTCCTTTCCGTCACGGTGCGGCGGATCGTATTCGGGATCGGCGTGATTCTGGCGCTGTCCGCGCTGGAGATTGACACGGCTCCGCTTCTGGCGATGATTGGCGCGGCGGGCTTTGTGGTGGCATTTGCGCTGCAGGGGTCGCTGAGCAATTTCGCGAGCGGCATCATGATCCTGTATTTCAAGCCGTTTGACGTGGGCGATTGGGTGGAGGTTTCGGGGATATCCGGCAGCGTGGTTTCACTGAACCTGGTCTCGACGACAATCGCGACGGGCGACAACAAAAAGGTGATCGTGCCGAACAATTCGATCTGGGGCGACGTGATCACGAATGCGACGGGCACCACGCAACGCCGGATTGACATGGTGTTCGGCATTGGGTACGCGGATGATATGAACCAGGCGCAGGCGATCCTGGAGCGGATCGTGGCGGAACATCCGGCGGTGCTGGCGAGTCCGGAGCCGGTAATCCGGCTGAACGAGCTGGCGGATTCGTCGGTGAATTTCATCGTGCGTCCGTGGGTGAAGACGGCGGATTACTGGCCAACGTATTGGGATATTACGCGGAAGGTGAAGGAGGAGTTTGACGCGCAGGGCATTTCGATCCCGTTCCCGCAGCGGGATGTGCATGTGTACCACGAGACGGTTGCGCGGGTGGATTCGGAGCGGGAGGCGGTGGAGACGGGTTGAGGGGGCGGCGAATGTATGAATCGGTGGCCGTCCGGGCGCGTGTCCGGGCGGCCATTTTCGGCTTATGGGGGAGGAGCGTCGCCGTTTCAGGGCTCGATGTTGCGGGGTGGCGTTACCCAGGGTTCCGCTCGTTCGCGCCTTTCGGCGCGGTGGACAGCCGGGACGGCTATCCTACATTTTTTCCCGTGCGGGAAGCTTCGCGAGCCTGTCGCGCCTTTCGGCGCGGTGGACAGCCGGGACGGCTATCCTACTTTGTTGGAATTACAGGCGGGCGGCGAGGAGGGCGCGGCATTCCTGGTAGTAGGCGAGGACATCCTGCTTGCGGGGGAAATCCTCCAGCGCTTCTATCACCGCGATCTGGGCGTCCAGGCGGTCGAGGAGCCAGGCGACGGAGTCCGCGTTCGTTATGGGCTCGCCGTTGCGCAGGACGTAGACCGGGTTGGTGTGGGCTTCCGCGTCGGGCAGGCCTTCGACCTGCTCGCCGTGGGCGCGGGCGGCGATCCAGGTGGAGCCGTTGATCGGGACGCTGACCTGTCGGGTCAGGTCCTGCGGAAGCCGGTCCGGGCTGGCCGCGAATCGCTCGACGATGGCGCCGTTGGCGATGATCTGGATTTCGCGGATTGGGGCGACTTCGGAACGCGCGCGTACGCTCACCGCGACCTCCGCCACGCTGGAATCGACGGTTAGGGTCTCCCCCGGTCCCGCGCCATTCACGGTGAGTTCGAGCATGGGGCCGGTGGTGAAGAAGCTGTGGCCGGCGACCGCGGCGTCAATCCAGGCGCGCATGGATTTGTCCTCTCCGAGGCGCACGTAGGTGCGGCAATCGCCGAGGGCGCGGCAGTAGGGGAAGTCACTGGCGCCGATGGCGGGAAAACGGAAGCCGGCATTGAGAATGTGGCGCCAGCCTTCGAGGCCGATGCCCCGGTAGACCGCGAACTGGAGGAGCTCGACGCCGTCGGTGGCGCCGGGGATGTAGTCGGCGTAGATCTCCTTCTCGTAGCCGCCGTGGGCGTGGAAGGCGACGCCATGGAGGCGGCGGGCCTCCTTCGCCACTTCCGCGAAGGTGGGCCATTCGTCGACCCGCAGGACCTGATGTTTGAAGACGAGATCATCGGCCATCAGCAGGAGGATATGCCCGAAGGTGGAGTTTCGGTATTCATAGCCCGAGCTGACGCCGTGCGCGCCGCGCCAGACCTCCGAGCTCTCCCCCATGCCCCGCAATTGCGGCCATTCCTGATCTGCCGGGACGCCGTTAAAGGTGCGGGCGTCGTTCATACCGAGGAGGAATCCGTAGCGGATGTCCTCCGCCGCGACGAGATCGAGCGCGCGCTCTTCCTCGGCGGCGTTGCGGCGGTTCAGGTGGATGTGCGGATCGCCGGAAAACCAGCCTTCGGCGGCCATGTCGAGGGTGCGGGCGATGGAAACGGTGACGTCGCGTGCGGCGCTGGCTTCCAGGGTGATGCTTTCCCGTACGGGACGGTATTCGAGGCCTTTCCAGACCTCGATGGTGGCGGTTCCGGCGGGAACGCGGATGGATTCGTCGCCGTCGCAGTAGAAAAACCAGCCGTAGTAGCGGAAGGGGCCTTTTTCCTTTCGATTGCCGAGGCGATGCAGGCTCCACGGGCGCAGGAGATGAGCGTCCGGCTCGTAGTAGTGGCCATCGGGCCCGATTACGTTCACGCGGCAGAAGGTGGGGTCGCCGGTGGCGGCGTCCACAACGCGCAGGCGCAGCGTGGCGGTATCGGCGCCGTCGGCGATGCGGGGTTCGCCCGGGGAGGGCGCGCCGGGGGCGGTGTGGATGAGGGCTTCGGCCTCGGGGGAGACGGGTTCAAGGGGGCCGTGGACGCCGTCGTGGGCGCGGGTGAGGGGCGCGGCGATAGAGAGGAAGGCGAGCAGGATGAAGCGTGATTTCATGGCGCGATCTCGTCGTTGGGGTGGTTTCCAAGGCATGGTAGCCGATTGGGGGTTGGCGTTGGTAGGGGTTTGCGGCGGTTTTGCGGATGGCGCAGGGCAGCCTTGGGCCGCAACGGAAGAAATGATCACCACGAAGGGCACGGAGGGCACGAAGAGAAATGGAGAAGGGCTTTAACCGCAGAGAACGCAAAGAGCGCAAAGGGTGATTATTTGTGTGCGGATGGTGTGGGTGGTTGAGTGGCGGCGCGAATTTTTGACCACGAATGGACACCAATGCACACGAATGCTTTGGGAGCGGCCGCAGTCCGTGATCCGGAATTGTGCCCACGGATTGCACTGATGACACGGATAGAAAATAATTTCGGTCGTAGGGGTATGCAGGCGGTTGCGTGTTATATCCGACGCGTCCTGTTCGGACTGTTCAGCATCGGAATGGTAGCGGAGTTGATCGGGCGGCGGATTGAATTGGGAGCCACAAAGAGCGCAAAGAACGCAGGGCAGCCTCTGGCCGCAACTTAAGAGATGATCACCACGAAGGGCGCGAAGGGCACGAAGAGAAATGGAGAAGGGCTTTAACCGCAGAGAACGCAAAGAGCGCAAAGGGTTGTTTTTGTGTGCGGATGGTGTGGGTGGTTGAGTGGCGGCGCGAATTTTTAGCCACGAATGGACACCAATGCACACGAATGCTTTGGGAGCGGCCGCAGTCCGTGATCCGGATTTGTGCCCACGGATTACACTGATGACACGGATAGAGAATAATTTCGTTCGTAGGGTATGCAGGCGGTTGCGTGTTATATCCGACGCGGCCTGTTCGGATTGTTCAGAATCGGACTGGTAGCGGAGTTGATCGGGCGGGGGATTGGATTTGGAGCCACAAAGCGCGCAAAGAACACAAGGAAATTGACTGATGACCGCGGGATTGAGCGGGTATCTTCGGCCCGAAGGGCTGGCGCGGTTTGGATTCGCCCTGAAAGGCTTGATGATGCACCGATGGCGGACAGCGCAGCTGGGGTGATCGTGTGCATGTGAGCCCGAATAGGGCGTCCAGGTAGCCGATCGGCTATACGATTCCCGTCAACAACTTGTGCCTTGGCGCGCCGGAAGATCTTGCACGGAAAACGGGGTGCAGTTCTGAGATTACCGATGAATTACGAGCGCTATGGAGCGGGCCTTCAGCCCTCATCACCTGTTGGATCCCTTGGCCTGGGCCGATGGCCCAGGCTGGTTTGAAGCAGGCCTTCGGCCCTGAATTTCGGTAACACTTTAGCGATCTGAAGTGCGGAACAGTATTTGTTTTTACTGATGGAGCCGGTGTGCATGGAACGCTGGCGGGCCGCCGGCGCTCCATGGTTGTCTTGCGCCGGGGGCGCAATGCCGGCGGGCCGCCGGCGCTCCATAGTTGTCTTGCGCCGGGGGCGCAATGCCGGCGGGCCGCCGGCGCTCCATGGTTGTCTTGCGCCGGGGGCGCAAT